>JAHFBD010000215.1 GCA_023250175.1 Candidatus Melainabacteria bacterium | reverse complement strand
AACATTGAGTGTATTTAAATTGTAGTATTTTGAGTGCTGTTTAATAAGATAAATATTATATAGGAGTAAATGATATGAATATCTCTGGACCTAATTTTTCATCAGCATTAAAGCCTTGTCAGGTAAAAGTTAATCCTATATCTTTAGAAAATTATATAAAAAAATCTTCTTATAGTGGCGGACCTATTCAAATGCTTGTAGATGAGTTTAATAGTGGTACTCAGGCTATTGTGCTTTCTGATCCTCATCCAGCCTGTAATGTCCCTGAGTATTCGGAATTCTTGAAAAAACTATATGTTCAATTGTCTAAAACTAGTTGTTTAAAAACGGTGATGGTAGAAATAACTGATAAACGTCTTAAATCTTTACCGGATGCTATAAAGACTTGGAGGGGTTCTGGAATAAGTAATTATAGAGATTATTGTAAACATGTTGAAGCTAAATATGAAAATATGGATGAAGTTGATATGGCTCATCTTCTAATGTTTGGACCTGCTGAGCCTTGGGATTTTAATGAAGCAAGTGAGGATGAGCTTAAAGAAACTAATGAACAAAAAATAGCTTATGATGAGTTAAGTAGTTTGCACTTTCAGCACTTATTACCAATGTTAGAACTAGCTCTAAATGATGAGAAATCAATAGTGGGGTTTGATTCTCGAGAGGATGAATTAGATATCGAAAGTCTGACAGAATTTATGTCTGGCAAATTAAAACAAACAAAAAAAACTAATTATACTTTGGATTGGAATGAATATTTTAAGGAAAAAAGTAATAATGTGATTTCTGGTGGTAGTGTTGATTTTGACTTTTATGAAAAAGCCTCGGATAAGCTAATCAAATTAAACCCACAAGAAAAAGCCTTAATTATAGTAGGAACAGATCATGCTACTAAGACAAAAGGATTAAATAGATTTGCTTATTTCCTTTCTCAGAAACCAGGCTTGAGTGTGAAAACAATACTTGTTGAGGTTGGTTGGTGGAATGAATTAATGAAAGAGACTGGTATAACAAGAGATGATATGCTCTTTTATTCTTATATGAGAGGAATAAATCCTGGTTGTCTTGCGATTAATAATAATTGTGAAAATAAAGAACTTGCTGATATTCAGGTCTTTGAATCTGAAAAGCTATCAATGTTTGTGGCTGGTCAAAATCCTTCTAAAGAACCAGTTTTAGTAGGTGATTTTGATAAACTAATTTATTTCAATTCAAAAAAAGATTTGGAACAGTATTTAAGCTCTTTTTAGCTTACAAAACAAATCATACTCATCGCAATCAATAACTTTCACGTTAGCAAACTCTCCAGGATTTGGTGGGCTCTCATTTTTATTTAAATTAACATAAAGCTGTCCATCTATTTCAGGAGCATCCCTATAAGAGCGTCCTACAGCCTTAACAGTTCTATTATCTATATGTTCAATATGCTCGACTAGCATTAGCATTTCTTTTCCTATAAAGGTTTTGTTCTTTTTGTGTGAGATTTTTTGTTGTAGCTTCATGATTTTATCTCTGCGAGCTTGTTTTATCTTTTCATCAACTTGCTCTTTAAAATCATTTGCAGGAGTACCTTTTTCTTTAGAGTATGTAAATACTCCAACACGATCAAAGTTTGACTCTTTCACGAAATCATAAAGTTCATTGAAATCCTCTTCTGTTTCACCTGGAAATCCTACTATTAGAGTGGTTCTTATTGCAGCATCTGGCAAATTTTTTCTAATAAGTTTAACAGTATCTTTTACTGTTTGTGGGCGTCTCATTGATCTAAGTATTTTAGGACTTGCATGTTGCAGTGGAATGTCTATGTATTTAACAATATTTTTTTTCTTTGAGATAACGTTTAGCATTTCTTCATCAAGTTCTGTAGGATAAGAATACATTAGCCTAATCCAGGGTGCGCCTGAATTATCTGCTAACTGACTAAGCAAATCAGCAAGGGCTCTTCTTTTATAAATATCAGTACCATATGCAGTACTATCTTGTGAAACTAAAACAATCTCTTTAATCCCACTATTAACAAGTGCTTTTGCTTCTATGACGATATCTTCAATTGTTCTTGATTTCATATCTCCTCTTAGGTAAGGGATAATACAAAAAGCACATCGATGATCACACCCCTCAGCAATTTTTAAATAGGCACTTGGTCCAAGCTGTGTCCCAAGTCTGGGAGTAGATGATGTGGCTACTTCATTTGGAATTTCATCAACTTTAACAATCTTTGACTCTTTTCCATTATTTAAATTAATGGTAACTTTTTTTACTACAGCGAGAATATCTTTTATGTTTCCAGTGCCCACAACTGCTTGAGCCGTTTTAAATTCATCAAATAAGTCATCTTTATATCTTTGTGCCATACATCCAGTGATTATAAGGTTTTGATTATTGTCTGATAATTCTTTTAAAACTTCTTTGCTTTCATTTGTGCTGTCTTTAATAAAGGTACAGGTGTTTACAAGAGAGATATTAGCTTTAGCATGATCGCTTGTTATAGGGTAGCCGGCGGCATGTAATATACCAATTATATTTTCAGTATCTATAAGGTTTTTAGGGCATCCAAGTGTGCTAATGCCTATGGTTGGTAATGTCTTACTTCTTTTAGCTTTCATCGGGATATAATTATAGCAAACACGTACAAATGTCAACTTTAAAACAACTAATTACGGATATAGCATTTGAGTTGGGTTTTGATGCTGTAGGTATTACATTGGCAAATGACTTACAGCGCTCTAATGAACATTTCTTGCAGTGGAGAGAAAGTGGCTATGCTGGTGAGATGGGATATTTGCTTAGAGAAAATCCCATCAATGCAAAACCGCGACAGATACTTAATGAAGCAAAATCAGTAATTAGCTTGCTTGTGAATTACTATACTGAACTACCGCAAGATCCGGGTTCTAATTATGGGCGGGTTGCTACTTATGCTGTAGGGCTTGATTATCATAAGGTTTTAAGAAAAAAAATTAAACAATTTCAAGAAAGAATTAAAAATGAAATTGGAGAACATTTTCTTTCTTGTGGATTTTCTGATTCTGTACCGTTATTAGAAAAATCTTTTGCACGAAATTCTGGATTAGGTTTTTTTGGAAAAAATACCTTAATAATTAATAAACCACTAGGGTCATATTTTTTTATTTGTGAGCTTATTTCAAATCTTGAAATCGAGTCAAGTGAGCAACGAGTTGGTACATGTGGTAAATGCACACGATGTATAGATGTTTGCCCGACAGATGCATTAAATGCATCCCCAATGCTAGATGCAAGGCTTTGTATCTCATATTTGACGATTGAATATAAAGGAATTATTCCACTTGAACTTAGAGAAAAAATGGGAAACTGGATTTTTGGTTGTGATCTTTGTCAGGTAGTTTGTCCCTATAATAAAAAAATCAAATCAACAAGCTGGAGTGAATTTGAATCTAAAAATGGTATTGGTCATTGGGCTAGTTTAAAAGATATTTTAAGTATTAAGTCTAATGAAGAATTTCATGCCAGGTTTTGCCATACTCCAATTACAAGGACAAAAAGACAAGGATTAATTAGAAATGCAGCAATTGTTGCTGGAAATAGATTGTCTGAAGAGTCCTTGCCAGAACTTATTTGGCTTGCTGAAAATGAAGGTGATCCTATAATAAGAGAGCATGTGTTGTGGGCATTGTCAAAGTATCCGGATAAAAAAGCTATAGATGTCTGTAAGAAATTCTTTGTGGCAATATGAGATAGCTATCGTAACTCTTTTAAGAGTTCTTTATGAATGAGCCCATTGGTTGCAACAATTTTATTTTCCCAGACGTTAAATTTATTTCCTTTAAAATCTGTAATTTTTCCACCAGCTTCTTTTAAGATTAATACGCCAGCAGCAACATCCCAGGGGCTTAGCTTTGTTTCCCAAAAACCGTCTGCTTTTCCTGATGCAATGTAACATAAATCTAATGCAGCTGCTCCATCTCTTCTTACCCCATGGGACATTAAAGTTATATTCTGAAAATTATAAAAGTTGCTAGCCTTAGATTTTTTATCGTAAGGAAATCCAGTAATTAATAAACTGGCACATAGTTTTTTTGTCTTGGAAACTTTAATTGGTTTTTCGTTTAATTTTGCTCCATGGTTATGTAATGCAC
>JAHFBD010000214.1 GCA_023250175.1 Candidatus Melainabacteria bacterium | reverse complement strand
TTCTTTATTCTGGGCTGGTTATTTTTCTTTTGCTTTTAATTTTAAAACAAAAACAATATTTAACACAAATCTTAAGTTTTCCTCTTAATATCCCATTTTTAATTTATATAATTTCATTTTCAGTGACAAAACTTATAAATTCAGGCTTTGGGGAATTTATAAATACTATGCTTAGATGCTCTCAAGATTATTTTATTGTTATATGGGTAATGCTTTATGTGTTAAAGCAGGCAGGTAAAAAGAATCTTATTAAAGAGGCAATTTATATTAGTGCTTATTTGTCTATAGCGTATGGTTTGTTTCAACTATTTCATTTGGATTTTTTTCATAGACAAGAAAGTCTAAATAGGTTATCAGGGTTTCATAAAAATCCATATTCTTACGGTGGGCAGTTAATTGTTTTCTTTTTCCTTTTTTTTAATGACCTTTTTACTTTTAAACGTGATTCTTTTATAAAAAGAAGTTTACGGTTTTTAATTGTACTTATTTCTTTTATTTGTATTTTAAATACGACAGAACGGGCTGTAATCTTAGGTGTTTTGGTTGGGATTTGTGTTTACCTCCTGTTACGAAATAAAGCATTGGGTGATAAAGACTCGTTAAAGATAGGAGCATGGATTCTCGTCCCGATTCTTTTGGTCTTGTGCTTAAATAAAAAGGTTTTAATTAGGATAAAGCGTACATTATTTCCTCCCAAGGGGGTTGAATCTTTAATTAGGTTAAAGCTTTGGGGACTTGCCTTGTCTTTATGGAAGGAGAATGTATTGTTTGGGCTTGGCAAATTTCCTTCTATTCGATATCAACCAGGAGATGCTTTATCCGTTCAATACTTAACACATGCACATAATGTTTATTTGCAAATACTTGTTGCAAATGGGCTAATTGGTTTTCTTGCTTTTGTAAACTTGTTTTTTTCTATTTTAAAATTTCTTTTTAAAAATTTGAAAGAGAATTCTTATGTAATCTCGCTTATTGTAATAATTATTGCATTACTTATAGAAGGTTTTTTTGAGTATTTTTGGGGGGATAGTGAGGTTAGATACTTAATGCTTTATTTTACAGCCTTTGTCTTTGGACTTTTAATGGAATTAAAACTAAAAAAAGTGTAGAATAGCAATGTTCTTGAGTTATTAAAAATGAAAATACTAATCAATCTTCTTTTTTTTACTGTATTAATGGTTAATTTTTTACCAGCTAATGCTCAGGATTTAAATTTTAATTTGGGTAAATTAGATAGCTTATACGAAGAAGGTAAACAGGATCTTATAAAGAACAATTCAAAAGTTAACAAGGAAGAGTCTGATTTAGATTCAACTTCTGACTCTGATAACCCTTCTGTTTTAAAAGGACATGTGACAAAGATACCTAGCGGTACAAAATTAAAAATTATTGTTGAAACTCCAATTGATGAATTGGCTAATAAAGTAGATGATGAAGTTAGCTTTCGTATTGCTGAGGATTTATTGGTTGATGAAACTATTGTTGTTCCTTCAGGAAGTACTTTAGTCGGTAAATTAACAGAAGTTAACCCTGCAAAGAGATTGCATAAGTCAGGAAGTGTAAGAATTGATTTTAAAAATCTAGCATTGCCTGATGGTACACAAATTCCAGTAGTTGCTAGTGTTTTAACTCATAGTGGGTTACTTAAAGGCAAGTTTACAAAGAAAAACATTTTACTTTCCAGTGCAAGTATTATTGCCCCCACTGCAGCTGGGGTTGGTGCTGGTTTGGTTGCAGACAGTAGTGCTTTAGGAGTAGGTATTGGTGCTGCTGCTGGTGCAGTAGCTGGTTTAGCTCTTTATTCCTTCCAAAAAGGAAATATGGTAGATATTAAAGCTGGTGATGAGATGGAAATAGAGCTTACTGAAGAAGCATTGGTTCCTGCTTTAGCAAATGAATCTGAAAATGTTATAGAAGATGGTCAAAAAACTTTTTGTGAGTTAAAGTAATTGTTAATGGCAATGAGCTTACTGTATTTTAAGGTATAAGTATTATTTGGTGTTTGGATAATTTGGGTAAAATGCAAAATAAAATAACTCACGATAAAAAAAATATTTCAGGTGATATAAAAACAGAAGATGATCTTGTCTCGGACACAATTAGCTCAAAAATAAGAAACAAAACTAAGAATCCAATTGATGATTTACAGTTTGTTGAAGAAAAAGAAAGTAAAAGTTTTAAATGGTACTATTTGTTAATTGTTCTTTTAATTGGATTAAGCATTGGATTAAATTCCTTGCTACAAAGAAAGCAAAATAATAGTCAAGAAAAAAACACAAAATCATCTGCTTTTAACTTAGGACTTTTTAATATTCGGGATTATTTTATAGATCAAATGAAGAAACCATATGTCGTGACTATTGGGGAGTTTAAGGATTTTGGAGTTGCAAAACAAGAGGCTATTAAACTGCTCCCTAAGTTGAAACAAATAGATATAAAACAATTAAAGTCAGGTATTTTTACTTTTGAGATAGAAAGATTTAGCTCAAAAGATAAAGCATATGTTTTATCAAAAGATTTTATGAATGATGGTTTTAGCGCAGTGCATGTACGTTATTTGCTAGATCAATAATCTTTATAAATTCTTCAAAATTTAAACTGCCACCACCAACTAAGCCACCATCAATATCTTCATACTTAATATGTTCATGGAAGTTATCTGATTTAATGCTTCCACCATAAAGGATTCTAACTTTTTGACTAATTGATTCTGAAGTAAGTTCTTTAAGAGTTGTTCTTATTGCTCTTATAATTTTATTCGCATCTTCTCCGCTACATACTTTTCCAGTACCAATAGCCCAGATTGGTTCATATGCAATGATAATCTTTTCAATATCATTTTGACTTAAATCTTTCAGTGCTGCTATAACTTGTTTTTTTACCCAATCTTCAGCTTTATTGTTTTCTCGGGTTTGTAAATCTTCGCCAACACAAAGCACAGGAGTAATGCCAAATTTAAGGGCAGATTGGATTTTAAAATTTACATCTTGATCTGATTCGTGAAAATGTTGTCTTCTTTCACTGTGTCCTATTATTACCATATTGATATTTAAATCTCTTAGCATTTTAGGGGATATTTCACCAGTATAAGCCCCTTCTTCTTTATAAAATATATTTTGACCACCAACTAAAATGCTTGTGTCTTTTAAGATGTTATTTATCGTAAAAAGATAAATATGTGGTGGACAAACAGCAATGTCAACCTGTTTATTTTTAAATGGATGATTCTTTAATTTGAAAACCAAATCTTGAGCAGAAGCTAAGCCAAGGTTCATTTTCCAATTTCCTATTATTATTTTTTTTCTCATTTTTATAATCCGTTTTTGTTTCTACCGATCGCTCGTTTCGCACTAATGCTCAACTCGCTTTTCCTTACATGGCGCTTTTTGGTGAATAAATCACACAAAAAGCTTATTTATGGTCTTATACATTATAGCTAGGCAGTAACCTGTTTTTGTTAATAATCATTCAACATTATATAATAGATTTCTATCTGCCGTCGGTTTTTTCGCAGTGCTCCCAAAACCGACTTTCCATAGTGCTTCTACTCTGCTATTTATAACACCTTGCAGATTTTACCGAGTTTTTATAATTTTTTGGGATAAAATCTTATCTTAATAAGTCGTTTGCTTAGCAATATTGTAGTAACTATAATATCTAATTATGAGTAATGAATATAAGATTAAATTAGATAGAACAATTGTTGAACTTTCTAATTTCTTAGAAAAAGATTTCTCATCTAAATTTAGAACATTAAATGAAAAAGAGGATAGACAGCTTTTTTTTCTGGCAAAAATATTGGTTCAGCTCAAGAAAATTTCAAATGATTTAGAGGAATATGAAAAAATAGTATTATTTCCCACCCTTAGAAGGAAATAAACTAATCTTATTATAATTTGTTCGGAAGTGCTTTGCCTAATTGATTGTAGATACCTTGAAGCATTGTTTCTGGAGATATTTGAAGACAGATGGGTTTTGAGCAAGACTCTTTTCTGTTGTCAAATAAGCAGGGTCTGCATTCTAAATCTTGTACATGAATTGCTAAAAAACGAGGATCTTTAGGTAATAGTTTTTGTGGATCCGTTGGACCAAAGAAAGCAACAACTTTTTTACCAAGTGCTACAGCAATATGCAT
>JAHFBD010000213.1:495-4156 GCA_023250175.1 Candidatus Melainabacteria bacterium | reverse complement strand
AAAAGTTGGATTTGACATTGCAAGAAAAAGAAAGAAGAAAATCACTTCAGTAGATAAAGCTAATGTTCTTGATGTCTGTCAGCTCTGGAGAGATACAGTAATAGAAGTATCAAAAGAATATCCAGATATTACTTTAGAACATATGCTTGTAGATAATGCAGCAATGCAATTAATAAAAAATCCAAAACAGTTTGATGTCATCCTTACAGAAAATATGTTTGGGGATATATTATCAGACGAAGCCTCAATGCTTACTGGAAGCATTGGAATGTTGCCCAGTACATCAATTGGAGATGGAACATATCCTGCCATTTATGAGCCTGTACATGGAAGCGCTCCTGACATAGCGGGTAAAAACATTGCAAACCCACTAGCCATGATGCTTTCTTGTGGGCTGATGTTTAAATATAGCTTTAATGATGGGTGTATTTACGAGGCTATTCTCAAATCAATTAAAACTGTTTTAGATAAAGGCTACAGAACAAAAGATATTTTTCAGGATGGATTTAATCTACTAAGTACAAGTGAAATTGGAGATCTTGTTTGTAAGGAATTGGCTCTTTGTAAAGTAACAGCTTAATCAACCTCACACTAATCTTTATTCTTACTTTGCCCAATTTTTGATTCTGTACCTTTTATCAATCTTTGAATGTTTTCTTTATGCCTAATTAATACAATATAAACAGCTGCAAGTATTGTAAGCACAATATAAGGAATAGGTTTATGAAATAAATATAACCAAAGTGGTACAAGAGGAATTGCAATAATAGAACCAAGGGACGAATATCTTGAAGTTATGACAACTAGTAACCATATAAAAAAAGTAATTGCTGCAACCTTCCAACTAACAGCAATCAATAGACCTAACCCTGTTGCAGATGATTTACCCCCTTTAAACTTTAAAAAAATTGATTTGCTATGGCCGACTATACAAGCTATAGCTACACAAGCTACTAAAAATGTACATGGTTGTAATTTGATTGAAAAATAAACTGGTAAAAAACCTTTTAAAATATCTATGACAAGGGTAATAATAGCGGCTGTTTTACCAAGATTTCTTAATACATTAGTTGCCCCTGTACTTCCACTTCCTATTTGTGTGAGGTCTATACCCTTTATCCTACCTATAATATATCCAGTTGGAATTGCTCCACTAATATAACCTATAATTACCCAAATCAATAAGTTTATGACTCTATCTGATTCCATAATGTATTATTTTAAAAGATGAGTAACAAACTTACATATAAAGATGCAGGAGTTGACATAGAAGCCGGCAATAAAACAGTTGAATATATAAAACCGCTTGCAAAAAAAACATATAGACCAGAAGTTATTTCAGGAATTGGGGGATTTAATGGATTATTTAAAATCCCACAAGGATACAAAGAACCAGTTTTAGTTGCTTGTACTGATGGGGTAGGCACAAAATTAAAACTTGCATTTAAATCAAATAATCACAGCACTATTGGAGTTGATTTAGTAGCCATGTGTGTCAATGATTTAATTTGTTGTGGAGCAGAACCTCTATTTTTCTTAGATTATTTTGCATGCGGAAAATTATCACCAGAAGAAGCAAAAGAAATAGTCAAAGGAATAAGCGAAGGATGCTTAGAGTCAAACTGTACTTTATTAGGTGGTGAAACTGCAGAACTTCCTGGCTTTTATAAAACCGGTGAATATGATTTAGCTGGATTTGCAGTAGGTATAGTTGAAAAGAGTAAAATAATCGATGGTTCAAAAATAACCTCAAGCGATGTACTCATTGGAATTGAAAGCTCAGGATTACACAGCAATGGATATAGTCTTGCACAAAAAGTAATTTTTGAAGTTGCAAATTTAGATCTCAATTACATACATAAAGAACTAAATAAGTCTATTTGTGAAGTGCTTCTAGCCCCTACTTTTATTTATACTAAGCTTATTCAAGGATTATTAAAGGATTTTGAAATTAAGGGAATAGCGAACATTACTGGTGGCGGATTAACTGAAAATATACCAAGAATATTTCCGAATAATATAAGTGGTGAAATAAACCTAAGCTCCTGGAACAAACCAAAAATCTTCAAGCTTATTCAATCACTTGGAAATATTGAGACCCAAGAAATGCTAAGAACTTTTAACAATGGAATTGGGTTGGTTTTAGTAGTAAATAAAGACTCTGAATCAAAAATCATCAATGAAATACAAAAACTAAATTATAAAAGCTATAAAATAGGATATACAATAGAGGATAAAAATCAACAAATCTTCTACAAAGGAGACTATAATGCCTAAAACCATAACAAAAACTGAAATGCCACAAATTGGAGAAAAAGCACCTGACTTTGAAGCCCTTGATCAAGATGGAAAGAAAATTTCGTTAAAACAATTTAAAGGAAAAGAATTAGTTTTATATTTTTATCCAAAAGACAATACCCCAGGATGCACAAAGGAAGCTTGTAGCTTAAAGGAACGATATTCTACTTTTAAAAAGAAAAATATAAACATCGTAGGTATAAGCAAAGATAGTCAGCAATCCCATCATAAATTTATCGAAAAATATGATTTACCATTTATATTAATTTCTGACACCGACAAAAAAGTACAAGAAGCATATGGTGTATGGCAAGAAAAAAATATGTATGGAAAAAAAGTTATGGGGACAGTAAGAACTACTTTTATTATTGGTGCAGATCAAAAAATTGCATATGTCTTTAACAAGATAAATTGTGAAAACCATGCAGAAGAAGTCCTAGACAAACTAGAAGAACTTAAGTTAATTTAATATCATTAATATCAAATGCCAAACGATTTAAAGCAATATTTAAAAAAAGACGCTGGTACTAAAGTTCTAGAAAAAGAAGGTAGTTTTAATTTTCACTGCGCAAAAGAGTGCTGGGGAACCTGCTGTATAAAAGAAAATATTGGGTTATTACAACTTTCTGTATACGATGTTTACCGTTTACTGAAAAAGCGTCAGGATCTTAATATCTTAGATTTAATTGAAAGAAAAATAGAAGATGATACACATCTTCCTAAAGCCTATATGAAATGGAGAGAAAATGGCTGGTGTCCTAATCTTGAAGAAAATGGCTCCTGCAGCGTATATGAAGAAAGACCTTTCGCTTGTATAATTTTCCCATTATCTGCAGAATTTAAGATTGATGATACATCAAACACTGTTACCGTTAACTATCTTTTAAGGGAAAAGCTTTGTTATGGCTTTCATAAAGAAGCAAATCCTGTTTCCCAAAAATTTAAAGATTTTTTAAATAGTAATAATTTTGACAATCACGAAAAATTTGAAAAGCTAGAGATTCAAAAGCGAGAAGAATGGCAAAAACAATATGATTTAAAATCTCTTACAGATGAGCAATTACATAAGCTTGGACAAACTCTTTACTGTTTACAAGATAAAGCTAATAACAAAAATAGTTATTTTATGGATATGTATTCAGAAAGTTTAAAAATCCCTAAAAGAGCCAAAAGGATTGAAAAATTTACAGCAGAAGAACTAACAACATTAGCTCTTGAAGAATTTGCCCCTCGATTATTAAAACAATTTTTTACTTCTTAGAAAAGTGTTTGATGATGTTTTTACCTGGACATAGTTTATTTAATTTACATATTTCACATCTTGGTCTTCTAGCATCACAAATTTTTCTTCCATGCCAGATTA
>JAHFBD010000213.1:0-485 GCA_023250175.1 Candidatus Melainabacteria bacterium | reverse complement strand
TTTTTTGGCACTAATTTGATTAAATCTTGCTCAATTTTATTTGGATCAGTATTTCTTGTAAGCTGTAGTTTTTGAGATATTCTTGAAACATGCGTATCTACCACAACTCCAGAAGGTATATTAAAAGCATTACCCATTACACAATTAGCTGTTTTTCTAGCAACACCAGGTAATTTCAATAAATCATCAAAGTTCTCAGGTACCTTACCATTGAATTTTTGGCAGATTATTTGGCAGCTAGTAATGATGTTTTTAGCTTTATTCCTATAAAAACCTGTAGAATAAATATCTTTTTCAAATTCCTGAAGACTTGCACCTGCATAGTCTTTTACAGACTTATATTTGTTGAATAGCTTTTCTGTTACTTTATTTACTCTTTCATCAGTACATTGTGCAGAAAGAATTGTTGCGATAAGAAGCTCAAGCGGATTTTTATAATTAAGAGCACATTTTGGATTTGGATATTCTTTCTTTAATAAAGAAAG
>JAHFBD010000212.1 GCA_023250175.1 Candidatus Melainabacteria bacterium | reverse complement strand
GGCATGACACAACAAGCCCTGGCAAAAAAGGTCAAAACCACTCAATCTGCAATAGCAAGAATTGAAAGTGCTGACTATGAAGGACATTCTCTTTCAAAACTTGAAGAAATTGCTAAAGCTCTTGGAGCTGCACTTGTAATTGACTTTATCCCTAAAGAAAAAATTAAGAAGTCTGCTTAAGCAACCTTCCTAAAAATATAAGGCTTTTCTTGAGAATACAAGTCTGAACTTTCTTAACCAGTGAGAGTCTTTAATATTACTTTCGGATTTGTTTATTTAAGGATTTGCAAAATGAGTAATTTAGATCCAAATCAACAGGCTATGGTGAACCTTTTTGATCGACATGTTAAAGCCGAGTTAGAAGGTGACATTGAAACAACTATGGACACTATGACTGACAAGCCTCATCTGACTAATGTTCCACTGATTACAGGCGGTGTCGGTTACAAAAGTGTCCGAGATTTTTATGCAAATCATTTAGTCGGCAAATTTTTCCCACCTGATGTTGAAATGATCAACGTATCTCGTACAATTGGAGACAATCAAATTGTTGATGAGGTAGTTATTCGTTTTACCCACACAAAAGTCATCGACTGGATGCTGCCTGGAATAGCACCCACTGGAAAAAAAATTGAAATGGCTGTAGCTGTCATTGTCAAAGTTGAAGGAGGGAAAATAGCCCATGAGCACATTTATTGGGACCAGGCAGGTGTGCTAGCTCAAATTGGCTTGATTGATCCTACTGGACTGCCGATTGCTGGTGCTGAGAGTGCCCGTAAAATCATGGACCCTAGTCGACCATGCCGCTCCATCTGATCTAATATAGAAGAACTTAACAAACCAAATCTGACCCTATGCGATCAAGCCACCTTCCTAAAAATATATGGCTTCTCTTCGATAATACAAGTTTGAGTAGCCTTAACTAGTGGGAGTTTATATCTTTCAAAAACTCATAGCTATGAGTTTTTTGTTTTTCTTAGTTATAAGATTTATTGTACTGATAAAAATAAAGTTAAAATTAATATTCAGAATTTCTTTTTAATGGCAATAAAAGAGCCATAGAACTTGTGCAAAGAGAAATGGGAAGAGTTCAAAGGTAATCAATGACTTTCTTGCTTCAAATGATATTCAATTAGAGAAAGTACCATTTAGTTGAAAACTTCCAAAGAGTTTAATTGTAAGAGTTGCATTTAAGGGTGGTGCAAGGGGTGGAACTGAAAACTCTTATCTTCTAGTTAAGATATTGGGTTTATCTCCTGAACAGCAAATAGATATGCTTTTTGAACTGCTTCACTGTTTAAAATTAATGGGTGCAGCTGAGAAGATAGCATAAATCAGATTTCATTACTTTTATTTAACTAAGCTATAACTATCTTAATGTTTACTACTTTCATAATGTTATGGAGAAAGATTATATATGTTTATATTGAACTTTATGCAAAGGGCTAATTTCAAGGCAAATGATATCTCTATTGATAATAATGCTTACTCTAACTCTAATGGTTCAAACAAGAATCGTGAAATAGATACAACTTTAAAATCATTAATTCAAAATACCACTGGTCATAGTAATTCAGAAAGATCTACAAATTCTAACAAACAAAAGGGGGATGTAAACGAAGATGGAACCGTAGACTATGAGGATAGTAAACTTCTGTATGCCTTTATACATGATACTAATAATGAAGTTCAGCTAACTGATGAACAACAGAAATTAGCAGATGTAAGTGGTAATGGATATCTTGGCATAGAAGATTTAGCCGCATTAGATAAATTGGCATACTCTAATATTTTTAACTCTATACAAGTAGGTTCTTCTCTTAAAGGAGACTTTAATAACGATGGGATTGTTAATAAAAAAGATGAATCGTGCCTGATAATTGCTACAGAAGCTGCTCATAATGGAGAAATAGATCATAATAATGCAATATTTAAATTAGTAGATTTAAATGGTGATGGTAATCTTGATAATAATGATTTAAGTAAACTTAGAATAGATATATTGCATGAAGCCCCCCCTGACCTAAGCATACTAACGGGCAGTCATCCTTCAAGCGGAACAGATTTGTTTGTTGGTTTTGGTGTGCATTATCCTGATAATGATAGTCGTCCTAGTTATCCTAGCATTGATATTGGTACAAACCTAAATGGTGATCATGTAAGAGATCCTAATAGCCTTGCTTGCTTATTAATGGTAGCAAGAATGTTTGGAGTCGCTGGTGGTGGAGAAGCTGAAGCCCGTGAACAAATTGAGCTATTACGCCTTTTATCTGGTGCTATGCCATCGGAATATCAACGACCTTCTCTAGATCAATTAGCACAGGGGGCACAGGCTATTGGACTAGGAGCAGAAGTTACTCAAGGAAATACTGAAATGCTAACTAATGAATTGAATAAAGGAAACAAAGTTCTAGTAGAAGTAAATTTTTATAGAGAATATGATCGGGAGTCTTATGCAAGTGGAGAATTTGCAGATACTCCAATGGAGGATAAGAAACACAGAATATTAGTTACAAAAGCAGAAGGAGATAATTTTATAATTTATGATCCTTTCTATGGTGAGCCTGTTACTATAAGTTCTAAATTATTAGCATTAGCCATGAATGACGTGGGAAATAAGATGGTAGTAATTACTAAGCCAAACTCAGCTACTAATGCTAACAATACATCTACACAACAAGTTTCTGGTTAAAAAGCACTAGCACTCGAGCAAATCACTACAGAATATTAACATTCTATACATCAATAACTGAAAACTAATAAGCAAAGTCTAGCTGTTGCCTAATAAATCACAAGTTTATTACCTCGGTCCTTTAGTTCCCTTCTTTGATTTTTTTTACGAAGTACTATCTGCTCGGTGCTTTGCATCTAGTTTCTAACTGACAAAACGCAAGTCTATGGATTGCATTGTTTAATCTTCTGTTACCTCTCCTGTCTACACCACAAATTCCTGGTTCATTAATTCCAAATATTTAATAACACAAAGGTTTAATGGGTGGTAGCAACTAACGTTTTAATTGCACTTCATAGCCATCTTTTTTCAGGAGATCTATGAGTTGGATTTGTACATTACGAAAGGATAGTGGTCGTCGATCTGGCGACTTTAAATATTTAACTATATCTTTTACTGTTAAATCTTCATTGAATGCATGTAGATGAGGGGGGATATTTATAATTTCACCTAAATACATGCTCTTTGCTAGCTCTTTTTTTTCTTCTGGTGTTAAACTGTTATAATATTTCTTTATTTCTTCAGGCTTAAAAGCAGGGTGTTTATCTGCTGTCTTAATCATACGTAGCTCTATACCGTTAGGACTTGCTTGAATGAAAGGTGGATTAATAATCATACTTATTTTTCTTTGTGTTTTTTTATTTGTAATCACTAATACAAAGCAAATAAAGATTTTTTTTGCCTCTGTTAGGATAACTTTTTTTGGAACTGCCCGGGTTTTAGTGAGGAACGAATAAAAAATAGAAAGATTAAAAAGAATTTATCTTTCAAACAATTGATTTAAGGACTCTTATAAAGAACTTATCATAGATTCAATACTATAAGGATATAAAATTTTGGAAAGAGTAACTAATTAAGTAGCTTTCCTACAATATAAGGTTTATATGCAAGTTCTTGTCCAAACTCTGCTTGAGTGGCGAGATTACTAACTAGGGGGAGCCAAACTAGTCAAATAAAGAAAGAACTCTAATAAAAGGGTTACTTCTTTTTTCACTTTTTTAAGAGTTTAGGTAAATCAACCGGATGGTAAACTATATATAGATATAGAAATTGCATAACTATATATAGTTATATGAATTATAAAGAACAAATACAACTAATTCAAAGAGTAACAGGCCTAAATCAGGATGAAATAGCAAATAGGCTAGGTGTTACTTTTGCCGCATTAAATAGATGGTTAAATGATAAAGCTGTTCCTAGAGAGACTATTAAAAAGAAAATAAGCAAGTTATATATTGATGTTACTGGTGAAGACAAAGTATCTGAAAACTTACAAGAAGCAAAGACTAATCTACTTGGAAATAAGAGGAGGAAGCACAAAAATGTTTTTAAAGAGATTCTTTCTAACCCAGATATAAAAGATCAGTTTGTTTTATCGCTTACATATAATTCAAATACTATTGAAGGCAGTACTTTGTCAGAAAATGAAACTGCAGCAATAATATTTCAGAATAAAACCTTTCCAA
>JAHFBD010000211.1 GCA_023250175.1 Candidatus Melainabacteria bacterium | reverse complement strand
CCAACAGGTATTTAAAAAAGGATTTGTTACTGACTATGCTTTGACTATTAGATCAACATCAGGGAAATTAACTGATGTTCTTTATAATGCATCTGTTTATAAAGATGATAAGGGAAATGTTCTTGGTGTTTTTGCAGCAGCTCGTGATGTTACAGATACTAAGCAAGCATCTCAATATGCTCGTAGTTTAATTGAAGCATCTCTTGACCCACTTGTTACTATTTCTTTAGAAGGTAAAATTACTGATGTTAATCAGACTACAGTTAATATTACTGGGATATCACGTGAAAAACTTATTGGCACAGACTTTTCTGATTATTTTACAGAACCAGGTAAAGCAAGAGAAGGTTATCAAGAAGTATTTAAAAAAGGATTTGTTACTGACTATGCTTTGACTATTAGATCAACATCAGGGAAATTAACTGATGTTCTTTATAATGCATCTGTTTATAAAGATGATAAAGGAAATGTTCTTGGTGTATTTGCTGCAGCCCGTGATATTACTGTACAAAAACTAGCCTCTCAGTATTCAAGAAGTTTAATTGAAGCATCGCTTGATCCGCTCGTTACTATTTCTCCAGAAGGTAAAATTACTGACGTTAACTTAGCTACAATAGAAGTAACAGGTATACCTCAGGAAAAACTGATTGGATCTGACTTTTCTGACTACTTTACAGAACCAGAAGAAGCAAGGCAAGGATACCAGCTAGTCTTTAAAGAAGGCATAGTCAGAGATTATCCACTTGCTATTAAACACTCATCTGGTAAAGTTACACACGTTCTTTATAATGCTACTGTTTATAAGGATCCTGAAGGAAAAGTTCAGGGTGTATTTGCTGCAGCTCGTGATATTACAGAACGTAAAAAGGTTGAAGAGCAGCTGCATACTACATCCGCATATGCAAGATCTCTTATTGAATCATCGCTTGACCCACTTGTTACTATTTCACCCGAAGGTAAAATTACTGACGTTAACCATGCATTTGAATTAATTACTGGTGTATCCCGCGAATGGTTAATTGGAGCAGACTTTGCAAATTATTTTACAGAACCCAGAAAAGCAAGACAAGGCTACAGAAAAGCATTTGAAGAAGGAGCTGTTAGGGACTATCCTCTTACCATTACACAAGCATCAGGAAAAGAAATAGAAGTATCATATAATGCTACTGTTTATAAAGATGCAGTTGGTAAGCCACGAGGTGTATTTGCAGCAGCTCGCGATATAACTGAAACAAAACAAGCAGCTCAGTATGCACGTAGTTTAATCGAAGCATCACTTGACCCACTTGTTACTATTTCTCCTGAGGGTAAAATCACTGACGTAAATGCTACTACTATTCAGGTAACTGGCTGTACAAGGGAAGAATTAATTGGTTCTGACTTTTCAGACTACTTTACTGAACCTGAAAAAGCTAGAGTAGGTTATAGACAGGTTTTTTCAAAAGGAAGAGTTGTAGATTATCCACTTACAATAAGACATAAAGAAGGCAAGCTTACAGATGTTTTATACAATGCATCTGTTTATAAGGATGACAAGGGAAATGTCCTTGGTGTATTTGCTGCTGCTCGTGACGTTACTGAAACAAAGAAAACCTCAGTGTATTCAAGGAGTTTAATTGAAGCATCTCTTGATCCGCTTGTCACAATTTCTCCAGAAGGTAAAATCACTGACGTTAATGATGCTACTATTAAAGTAACTGGTGTACCACGCGAGTCCTTAATAGGGACAGACTTTTCAAACTATTTTACAGAGCCAGGTAAAGCAAGTGAAGGTTATCAAGAAGTATTTAAAAAAGGATTTGTTACTGACTATCCATTAACCATTAGGTCTACTACTGGCAAATTAACTGATGTTCTTTATAATGCATCTGTTTACAAAGACGAAAAGGGAAATGTTCTTGGTGTATTTGCTGCTGCCCGTGACTATTCAAGAGTCAAGCAGACAACACACCAACTTGAAGTTTCAAATAAAGAACTAGAAGCATTTAGTTATTCTATTTCTCATGATCTTAGAGCACCAATAAGAGCAATTGATAGCTTTTCAAAAATATTAAGAGAAGAATATTCTGATAAGTTAGATGATGAAGGAAAAAGAGTAATTAAAACTATTCTTGACAATACTTTAAAAATGGGTAAATTAATTGATTCACTTCTTGAATTTTCAAGACTTGGTAGACAAGCAATAACACTTGAAAACATAGATATGACTACTACTGTAAAAGAACTTTTTGAAGAGCTTAAGTCATCTTGTCCTGAAAGATCTGTTGACTTAAAGGTCAACAAACTTCTAGATGCAAAGGTTGACCCTTCACTCTTTAGACAGGTTTGGATAAACTTATTATCCAATGCTATTAAATTTACAGGTAAAAATAACCTTGGAATAGTTGAAGTAGGGAGTAAAGTAGAGCAAGGATACAACACGTACTGGGTAAAGGACAATGGTGCTGGTTTTGAGATGAAGTACATTGATAAATTGTTCGGAGTATTTCAAAGACTTCATGATCAAAAAGATTTTGAAGGAACTGGAGTAGGTTTAGCTACAGCTCAAAGGATTGTTTCAAGGCATGGCGGTAAAATATGGGCAAATTCGAAAGTAAATGAAGGTGCAACATTTTACTTTACATTACCTAGTAAATGAGGTTTCTAATTATATAGAAAGATGAGGTTGTCATGGCAAAATGTAATGGAGTAGAGCTTGTAGTAGTTGAAGATGATCCAAATGATGTTGAATTAATAAAAAGGGCTCTTAAAAAACACAACATTGCAAATGACGTTAAGGTGTTACTAGATGGAGCTGAAGCTCTAGATTATTTATTTCCAAATGGTAATGTTTTAGATAGTATGCCAAAAATGATATTTCTTGATCTTAAACTTCCTAAGGTTAATGGAATTGAAATATTAGAAAAAATAAAAACCAACCAAGCATTAAAAAACATACCTGTTGTTATTCTAAGCTCATCAAAAGAAGATCCTGATATTAAAAAATGTTATGCGCTTGGTGCAAATAGTTACTTAGTAAAACCAGTTGTTTTTGAGAAGTTTGTAGAAGTAGTTGCAGAAGCAGGTTTATACTGGTTAATTTTAAACGAGTCACCGAAGAATTAATTGTGGGATCAATGGCAAAATCACTTAAAGTTTTAATTATTGATGATTCAGAAGATGATTTTGAGCTTATCCTTCGTGAACTTAAACATAGTGGCTATGATCCTGAATCTGAGAGAGTAGATCTTGAAAAAGCTATGAGAAAAGCTTTAAATAATTCTAGTTGGGATGTTATTATTTCTGATTATTCCATGCCGCATTTTACTGGTATTGAGGCATTGCAAATTTATCACGAGCTTAAGCTTGATATTCCATTCATTATTATTTCTGGTGTAATTGGTGATGACTTAGCAGTTGATATTGTGAAACTGGGAGCCCATGATTATATCTTAAAAGATAATTTAAGAAGATTGAGGGGAGTACTAGAACGGGAATTAAAACAATATGAAGAAAAGAGGAGTCTCATTCAGCAGCTAAATAAAGATAGTCTTGATTCGTTTAACAAAATAAAAGATTGGGCAATAGAAGAAATTACAAAATTAAAAAAAATAAATAGTGATTTAAGAACTGAAAATATAAGGCTTAAAGAACTAGTTTCAAAAGTGAAAGCAGACTAGAGAAGTAATGAATTTAAAAGTAGGGTTTAATTTAAACTACTTTCTTAAAAATATAAGGCTTCTCTTTGAGAATACAAGTTCGAACTTCCTTAACTAGGGGGGGAGCCAAACTAGTCAAAAAGGAAGAACTCTATGTAAAAGGGTTACTTCCTTTTTTTATTTTCTTAACCAGCTCTTATCTTAATTTTGCTATATAGCATATATGATATAATTCTTACGTGTCGTGGAATATAGAGATATATCAAACAAAAGGAGGAAGGGCACCAGTAACAGAGTTCTTGAACTCTTTGTCTATTAAACATAAAACTAAAGCTCAATTTATTATTGATCTGCTTGCTAACTATGGCCCACTTTTAAAAGAACCATTCACAAAGCACCTCTCTGGAACTAAGCTAAAAGAGTTAAGAATTCAAGCATCACCAAATATCTACAGAATATTTTACTTTGCTTGTATTGAAAAGAAGTTTGTTCTTTTACATGCATTCACTAAGAAGACAGAGCAAACACCAAGGAAAGAAATTGAAGTCGCTGAGAATAGAATGAA
>JAHFBD010000210.1 GCA_023250175.1 Candidatus Melainabacteria bacterium | reverse complement strand
CAGGGAATTTATGTAATAAACCTGAAGCAGGTTTTAATATTTCTGTTGCTCTGACATCGCTAAGCAGTGTATTATCAACAATTACAAACAGACGATCTTGTTCAATATTTTTAATCTTTTGAAAGTAAGAAAATATCGTCTTTTCTGTTCTCAATGTTACAGCTTTTGTACGAGCATAAAGATTTAATACCGATGCAGCAAGTAAAGGCTTGTCATTGATTAATAATTCCCAAAGAGGTTCTCCTGTTTTTTCTTGAAATGAAGAATTATTAAGTAATGTTTTTAGGTCTTCCCATTTTACATCAGCAAAAACTGTACTTACATTAGGGAAAAGAGGCTTAGCTAAATGTGCATGGATAAATAGTGTTATAGGATCAGGTTTTGTTGTTCCATCAGAAGGTACATTTATAAATAGCCCTGATGTTAAGGCACGATAAGTAGTTGGCTGTATAAAAACTGTCCATCGCCCTTTGGGAAAAGCGGCTAGCTCAAATGTAGCAGGAAATCGGTTAACATCCTCTCTTCTATGTAAACTACTGAGTTCATGATTATCAAAGGTTATTCTTACCTCATCTTTAATTGAGTTATCTAGTGTGTCTCTTAGGCTTAGCTCAAAATGTCCAGAATTAAAACCATTCATTAAAATTTTTCTCCTCATTGAAATTTGGGTAACTAGTAGTAACACTTGATTGACAAACTATTCAGTAACATATCATGAGATAAGATCATTTCTATCTCTTCTAGCTAAAGCAACTAGTTAGGGTATATCGACAAATAGGCTGCGGAAATGGCACTCTTTACACTCAGTACCAGTTTTTTTAGCTTCTTTGAGTAAATCTTTACAAGGCTTATTTCCTTCTCCTATTGGCCGACCACCATCATCACTTAATAATTGAACTTTATTGTTTGGGTAAATAACGATTGCTTCTGGATTTAAATCTCCTAACTTAACATTGAGATTTTCTGGATTATGAGATGGAGATCCATCCCATTTATATAAAGCAAAATTAGGTTCAGCAGGATTAACAGCATCATCATTATAAGAACCTCCAACTATTAAATAACATTGTTTGGCTGCCCAATAAGCTATAGCTCTAACACCACGGCCTCCAAGATCTAACCTTATTGGTTCAGAGAATAAAGGTTCTTTATTATGATCATGAATTAATTCAGATGGGTTTGAAATTTTAACCAGAAAAGCTTTTCCTTTAGGAATTGGATTACGAAATCCTAAGATGACAGAACCATCAGGGCAAGCGGCAAATCCTTCTAAATTAAATCCTCCTTCTGCTTCTGCCCCAATATCTTTATTGTCTTTATCTTTTTTTTCTGTTGCTTCTTTTATTTCTGGAAATTTATTTTTTAGATGGAGTAGTAGACTTGTATAAGATTGCCCTAATTGTGATATTGAGTTTCCAATAGTTTTAAGGCTTGTTGCAAAAAATTGATGTCTGCTAGATTGTTCTTTACCTTTACTATTTCTAGAATGAGATCCTATCCAATAAATGATATCTCCTATTCTTGCTGCACCTTCAATATCTGCTTCATCATCTTCTTTTTTAAGCTTTAGCATCTTTGAAATGCTGTCAGAGTCTATAGAAGACTTTGATTGAGTAGCATTATATACTTGTAAGATATTATCTTCATCATTAGCAACAATAAAATGTTCATCATCAATAGCAACTGCGGCTGATGCGTCACAAACCCCAAAGTGATTAAATTGATTTTCCACTAAATTCTCCTTTATCTTATTAAAAAACTAGTCGGTTATACATAATAATAGACATTATCGGTAATAACAAAATGTAGGGGCGAACAGTTCGCCCTCTTTGTCTAATGTTTAAGAAGGGCGAACAGTTCGCCCCTACATTTGTGTGATGTTTTATATTTTTCATCAATTTACAAAAAATATTTCCTTATTTCCGATAATGTCTAATTTATCTAAGAACCTTAATTGACTTATTTTAGGGTAAACCGTACTATTTTATTTGAACACCTAATTTTTGTCACCATATTTTAACCTGATAATTTCTGCTTTATCAACCTTATGCATGGTTAATACGAAAAGATTACAGCAATTCTCGGTTTAGAAAAATGTTATGTTCTTAAGTCCAAAAAGGGCATAACTACTTTTAGCTTGGGTTGTTGCATAACAAGTACTTGTTAATAAAAATCTTTACAAGTTTGTGGGAAATTCGCCCTAAAAGCAAATTCCTATTTGCTTTTTTATCAAAATAAAATTATCCTCACCCAATCATTTTTGTTATAGAAAATTTAATAACCTTTTCTGTTTGGAGACATTTATGTCAGAAAAAAAACCTGTTATTACTGTTGATCTAGGTGGAACAAACCTACGAATTGCCCTAGTAGAAAACAATAAAGTAATTAATCGAGTAATGCACCCTACACCACGAGGAGCAGAAGCAATTGTTGGGTTAATTGCTAAACAAGCTTTAGAGTTAGCAGAAAAAGAAGTAGCAGGAATTGCTATTGCTGCGCCTGGAACAGCATCCCCGCAAATGGACAGGCTATCAAAAGCACCTAACTTACCAGAGCTTAATGATTATCCTATGGCGGCTGAAATTACTGAACAAACCAAGTTTCCCTGTATTGTTGAAAATGATGCAAATGTTTATGCAATGGGAGAAGTATTTTATGGTGCAGCCAGAGGGCTACATACTGTAGTTGTTTACACATTGGGCACTGGTGTTGGAGGGGGTATAGTGCTAAATGGTAAGCTTTGGCGAGGGGTAAATGGCGCAGCCGCAGAGCTTGGGCATGTTTCAATTAATGAAATTGGACATCTATGTAGTTGTGGAGCGCGAGGCTGTTTAGAAACCTTTGCTTCTGCTACAGCAATGGCACGGCTTGCTAAAAAATACGGCTCAAACATCACAACAGCCAGAGAAGCTTATGAACAGGCGAACATGGGAGATAAACCGGCTCAACAAGCTTTTGTTCGTGCAGGCTCAGCCTTAGGAATTGCTATTGCTGCAATATTGAATACCCTAAACCCACAAGCAGTAGTAATCGGTGGTGGCGGCTCATCAGCTTATTCTTTACTTGAACCAGAAATTGAAAAACAACTTAAGGTTCGTGCTTTTCCTGCGGCATTAGAAAACTTCAAATTGCTAAAATGTACTTTGGGAAATGATGCAGCCCTACTTGGTGGAGCAGCATTAATTTATGAGACTTTTGAGACACAAGCTAGAGCTGCATTAAAATAATTTCTCTAAAGTTGTAATGGCTTCGGTCTTAAAAAAGGCTGGAAACACAGATACTTCTAAATAAAAAAGCCACCTACTCGGGTGGCTTTTTACAAAATAAATCTAAATAAATCTAATTTTTTCTATCTAGCTTCTAGCTTCCATAGCTACATAGTCGCGTGTGTCATAGCCAAGATAGATTTGACGAGGACGAGCAATTTTTTGTTCTGAATCCTGCATCATTTCTTCCCATTGTGCTAACCAACCTATAGTGCGTGGAATAGCAAACAATACTGGGAACATCCCTACAGGAAAGCCCATAGCTTGATAAATCAAACCAGAATAGAAATCAACATTGGGATAGAGTTTACGTTTGATAAAATATTCATCTTCTAGAGCAATTCTTTCTAACTCTAAGGCGATGTCTAAAAGCGGGTTACGTCCAGTGACTTCAAATACTTGATCAGCGGTTTCCTTAATTATTCTAGCTCGTGGATCATAGTTCTTATAAACACGGTGACCAAAGCCCATCAAGCGACCTGAACCACCTTTGACTTTGGCAATAAAGTCTGGAATATTTTCTTTGCTACCAATTTCGCTAAGCATTATTAACACTGCTTCATTAGCACCGCCATGAAGTGGGCCATAAAGTGCAGATATTGCTCCTGCTATTGCTGAGTAAGGATCTACTTGTGAACTACCAACACTACGCATTGCATTTGTTGAGCAATTTTGTTCGTGATCAGCATGTAGGATAAAAAGCACATCTAAAGCACGTTCTAAAACTGGGTTAGGCTTATATTTACTCTCTGTCATCTTAAAGAGCATATTTAAGAAATTCCCAGTATAACTTAAGTCATTATTTGGATAAGCAAAAGGAAGCCCCATAGTATGACGATAGCAAAAGGCTGCTAAAGTCGGCATTTTAGCAATTAATCGGTCTATTTCTTGACGACGTACTTTGGAATCATTAATATTTTTTGCATCTGGATAAAAAGT
>JAHFBD010000209.1 GCA_023250175.1 Candidatus Melainabacteria bacterium | reverse complement strand
TCAGCAGCAGGTCTATCATTGAATGTCACTGCAATATTAACTCTTGACCAGGTTCGTCAGGTAAAAGAAGCATTGAACCCAAATGTGTACAGTATTGTTTCTGTATTTGCTGGACGAATTGCTGATACGGGAAGAGATCCAATGCCTATTATGAAAGAATCAGCTCAGATATTAAAACCATTAAAAAACACAGATCTTCTTTGGGCAAGTTCAAGAGAGCTATTAAATATATTTCAAGCTGAAGAAGTTGGATGTCAGATTATTACAGTAACCCCAGATATTGTAAAAAAGATGTCTGGAGTTAATAAAGATCTTGCTGAATTATCTCTTGATACAGTAAAAATGTTTTACAGTGATGCTTGTGCAGCAGGCTTTAAAATAAATATTGAAAAAGTAGAAACCAGAAAGTAAAGCACCCTTTTACTATGTTATAATTTTCCAGAGTAAAAAGACTGGAGAAATCATATGAACATAGTAGTTATTGGTTTAGGATATGTAGGCTTAGTTACAGCAGCGTGTTTGGCTGAACTAGGACATGAAGTCTTAGGAATAGATATAGACCCTAATAAAATAAATCTTTTAAAAGAAGGACAAATGCCTATTTATGAACCAGGGCTTAGAGAACTTGTTTCTAAAAACAATATGGAAGGACGACTAGTTTTTTCAGATAAGCTAGAGCATGATATAGACAAAGCATCGTTAGTATTTTTGGCTGTTGGTACTCCTTCAAAGGAAGATGGTACTCCTGATTTAAGTGCAGTATATAAATCGATTGATTCACTTATTCCTCTTATAAAAACTCATAAAATATTTGTTGTAAAGTCAACAGTTCCAATAGGGACAAATAGTGAGATAAAAAAATATTTGAGTAAAAAACTAAAAGTAGATTTTGATGTGGTATCAAATCCTGAGTTTTTAAAAGAAGGCACGGCTGTTCAGGACTTTATGAAACCCGATAGGATTGTCATTGGTACAGATAATATTAAAGTTGCTGAAACCATGAAAGAATTATATATTCATTTGACTAGAAATGGGCACCCGATTTTTGTAATGGATCAAGTTTCTGCTGAAACTGTTAAATATGTAAGTAACTTAATGCTTGCACTTAAAGTCTCTTTTATTAATGAGGTTTCTATCTTATGCGATAAGATTGGTGCTGATATTAGAAGGGTGAGAGAGGGTGTAATTAGTGATCCAAGAATAGGAGCGCAGTTTTTATATCCATCTATAGGATATGGTGGCTCATGTTTACCTAAAGATGTACAGGCAGTAAATCATCTTTGCAAAGAAAGAGCAATTGATATTTTAATACCAAAAGCAATTCTGGATGCTAATGAAAGACAGTCAAGCTGGTTTATTAATAAAATTGTTACTTGGTTTGGAAGCGAATCGAACTTAAAAAATAAAACTCTTGCTATTTGGGGTACAAGCTTTAAAGCCGGTACTGATGATATAAGAGAATCCCCAGCATTAAGGATAGTAGAAGGTTTGATTAAAGCAGGTGTAAAAGTAAGACTATATGATCCGATTGCATTAAAAAACACAAAAAGATATTTTGCAGAGACTTCTTTCAATAGCAATATTTACTATGCTACAAGTGAAATGGACTCTATAAAACAGTCTGATGGATTAGTGGTCTGTACAGAATGGTTACAATTTAGAAATCCTAACTTTGAAAAATTAGCACAAGAACTAAAAGATAAGGTTATATTTGATGGAAGAAATTTATATGACCCGGAAAAATTAAAGTTATTTGGGCTGAGTCATGTAGGAATAGGCATACCGATTAGCAGAGTTGACAGATCCATAAGTCAACAAGTTTAAACCTTCCTATTTTGTTGTACAATAATATCTATGAATCACACAGCAAGACTTACATTTCAAGATGAGCTTGGTAAGCTTCATAGTTTGGTACTAAATCTGGCTAATGAAGTGAAAGCAAATGGAGAGCTACTACTTGAATATTTGTACAAACATGATGTTCCAGAATTATTTATAAAAATAAAAAATAAAGATAAGGAAATAGACAAGATTCGCTGGCAGGTACATGATTTTGGGGATGAGCTTATAGTATTGCAGCAGCCCGTTGCAAAAGATTTTAGACAAATAATAACTTCAATACAAGTAACAGATAATTTAGAAAGAATAGGAGATCATTTTAAGAAAACTGCTAGACATTTAGAGAAATTTAGTTTATCTGAAATTGAAATTCCACAAGAAATTATTAAGATGACTGCCCTTGGCTTGAAAATGCTTTCACAGGCGATTTCAGCATACTCAGAAATATTTGAAGGTAAGATAAATACAGTATCAGCTCTTGATGATGAGATGGATGAATTATACAGACAAACAATTAAAAAAATTATTAGTTTAATTAAAACTTCATCAGAAGATAAAATTGACAGCTTATCAAAATTATTTTTTATAGCTCAAAGCTTTGAAAGGGCTGCTGATCATGCTGCAAAAATTGGTGATTTAATAAACTATGCTATTACAGGAAAAAGAAAAGAGTAAGTAACCTTATTTGCTTCCTGCACTTAATAGATCTCTTGCAAAAGTAGGGTAATTTTCATTAAGACCTGGGAAAGGAATACTAAAATCAAATGTCACCCATCGTTGTGATGGATATTTTTCATTTAAATATTTGAGATGGTTCAAAACCCCATCTTCAGATTGACTATTACAATAATAATTTGCATTATTAGTCCATGTCTACACATCCTGTTTCTAAATTGCTGTTGTAAAATCCGTCAATGCTTTTTGTAGACGTTGCACAAATTTTTCTGCCAGCTCAGAATTACCTACAGCATCATAAACAGCCTCACTTAATTTGTCATAAACTCCACCGCTTTGAATAGCATCTTTAAGTATAGTTCTTAGTGCAAGTAGAGATGGATCGTTTTCTTTTATTTCACCACTCTTTAATTTTTCTACTATAGCATCTAATAAGTCTCCACCTACACTATTGTCACTTAAATATTTATCTACATCCTTACCTAACTCTTCAGAGACACTATCACTTTCCATTGCAGTGTCGAATGCATTGTGTAAAATAACCAAACTTGGATCATTGTCTTCTATTTTACGACTCTTTAGTTTGTCTACTAAAGAAGCTAGCAAGTTTCCACCTACACTATTTTCACTTAAGTAGCTATCGACATCCTTACCTAACTCTTCAGAGACGGTATCACTTTCTAAAGCATTATTAAATGCAGTTCTTAAGGCAGCTAAACCAGTATCATCACTAGGTAAATCCTTTAGTTTGTCCACTAAAGGAGATAGCAAATCTTCTGCTATGGTATTATTCTCGAAGTAGCTATCCATATCCTTACCTAACGCTTCAGAAAAATCATCACTTTCTAAAGCGTTTTTCAGTGCATTTTTGAAAGCTGTTAAAGCAGAATCACCATCTTGTATTGGAAGACCCTTTAGTTTTTCTGCAATAGCATTTATAAGGCTTTCTGCAAAATCAGATTCACTTATAGCATTAGAGACCACAGTACTTAATTTTTCAGAAACAGATTCACTTGTAAGAGCCTCATTAAGGGTTTGCTTTATTGCATTAACTCCTTCATCACTTACTAGATCCTTTTCTGCTAGAGAGTTAACAATATTTTCACCGATTCTTGTACTAGCGTCTTCATTATTTTCCAGTGCATTAACAACAGTAGTTTCTAAGTATTGAGTTAATTTGCTACTTCTTAAAACCTGAATTAAAGCTTCTTTTGCTGCAGAATCTGTACTGGTTTCTCCGGCATGAGATAGTTGTTTTACAAGTGGCTCTGCCACTACTTCTCTAAGCTTTTGTAGTTCATCAATAAAGTCTTGCGAAGCTTTTTTATGTGAGTTAATGTGAATTAATATAGCATCTAATAAGCCACGAATTGACTCGACAAGACTGTTGTCGTTTCTTGAATCATAGTGAATACCTTCTCTTGTAACAAATGTTCTCAAGGTGTTTTCTACTTTAGGCAAATCCTCATCTTCTAATTGTTGGAGTTCTTTTACTGTAGATGATAATTCTTTATTTAATCTTTTTAGCTTTATACTGCTTGTAACTACTTTCTTTACTCCTATTCCTAAGAGTCCACCTAAAGCAAAATCGGTTGCATGATTAACAGTAACAACGGGTAAGCCAACCTTATCAGTGGCATCTTTAGAAACTACCGCAAGCTCTTCATCATTGTTTTGTCTGTTTGAATTGTCTGCATTAAGATTTTCTGTTTTATTTTGGTTG
>JAHFBD010000208.1 GCA_023250175.1 Candidatus Melainabacteria bacterium | reverse complement strand
CATTTATACCTTGCAAAGCATTATTATAATCAGGTAATATATTTTCATCTAGCTCAAATTGTGTTGGCAATATGTTATAAATTACCCAGTGGGTCCAGGTTCCACTCGGAGCATCAGGATCATCACAAATTAAAGCAAAACTTTCCGTGTCTTGTGGAGCTAATTTCCACTGTAGTGGAGGAGAAACATTTTTTCCATCACAGGTATATTGTTTTGGTATCATTTCATTGTTTTTAAAAGCAATACTTGTAAGTTCCATCTTAGATTCTGTTTTACTTTCAGCATAGTAACAACCAAGCAAATTAATTAATACTACAATTGTTATAACAACTTTTTTAAATGTACACACTGCTATTTTTTATTTGTTACCTTTTCTTTTTGCATAGTCTGTGAAAATGTCCCTGTAGAATCTGTGTAGCTTACTATGACCTGCTCGCCTGAAAAATCAGTAGCAGCAGTTGTATCTTTACTATCGCTAGAAAAGACTAAATTAAATTTTCCAGTTTTATCAACTTTCCCAAAGAACCTATGAGGCTGTGTTAATTCTAGTGAAATTAGCGCAGAACCATCGGGACCCACATTAATAAAGCTTCTTAAAACATTAAACAAACTATCTGCCACAAAATAGTACCCATCAAAAGGTATTTTTGATTTGTTAGAACCTTTACTATATTTTGCTGTCCCTAATGTAACATTATCTTCAGCAAATTTAATGTCTAAATTATTACCCATTGATGTAAATGTTAGTCCAGAAGGTTGATCAATCTGAATATCAAATTTTTCAACCTTTACCCCTGCATTTTCAGGTCCTAATATTCCTGTTATATGTTTATTAGCAAAGATGACATATAAAGGATTTGCACTACTGCCGTCAACTACAGTTTTAGTACCAATATAAACACCTTCTCTTAGTTTGGATGCAAATGCTGGGTTAGACACTGTAACTACAAGGAGAATCATAAAAATTAAATAAACAAGTTTGAATTGCATGGCTATCTCCCTAAATTACCGTTTGGTACCTATCTTTTTTCTTATCTCTCACTCACATACATCCAGAACACTATTGTCATCATTATCTATGGTGGCTAGTTTTCTTGCTTGTTCATAAATAGGATTTAATTCTGAAAAACCTTGATCAAACTGATCAGGACGCAAATCATCTGGTGGTATACAATCTGGTGTAAGTGGTAAAGTCTTATCAAAAAATGGTGGCAGAATAGGTGGTCCACAAGCTATTCCTTGTCCAAGCTCTGAAATTAATCCAAAAAAATCATTTAGTGCTATTTTTAATCTTGCCGTACATTTTGCAGGTGGGACAGAATTTACAGCTTGAATTAGTTTTCTTTTTAGTATTGCAATACTTCTGGCTTTTACTTTGCGAGAGTGGATTTTTTTATGTTGGAATTTTTCATAAACACTACTTAAATCCTGCAACACTTTATCTATAATAGCTTGTGCAGATGCAGGGGGTGTAATTGATGTGCTTGTATCTGATGTATCTGAACTGTCTTGTGCCAACGATTTATCTAAAGTTATTGGAAAGAGAAAGATTAAAACTGCCAAGACTACAACTAAATATTTTTTCATGTTGTCACCTCACTTATTTATTACATTTTATCGTTTTTAAGGAAAATTTAATCTCTCTGTAACCCACGGTTACAGTTTTTTATAGAAGCTTAGAGTATATTAATGAAAACATTATGATCACTGATTTAGATAAATATAGAGTTGAGATATTTAAGCTTGTCGGGTTGGGAATGATGGCTCCATTTGGAAGATTATTTTTAGAGCCTATTACTATATTCAAAGGATTTGGTTTGCTTGGTTCATTTTTTTATTGCATTATGTGTGTTAGCTTGGCAATAGTAGGAGTTATTTTAATTCTTAAAGGATATGATATTATTGACACTAAAGAAAGACAAGAATGAAAATTTTAGAATTTGTTGTTTTGGTTATTATTCCTGGGTTTGGGTTAGCAGGGCTTGCAGCTTTTTTATATTATAAATTAGGACCTGACCCAAAAAGCAAAAAGAAGGAAAATTAACTTTCAAATTTTCTATACATTAAAGGTATTACTATAAGAGTCAAAAACGTGGCACTAATCATTCCTCCTAATATTACTATTGCTAAAGGATGTTCAATTTCTGTTCCTGCTTGAGGAAACAATGCAAGGGGTAGCATTCCACATGCAGCAGCTAATGCTGTCATAAGTATAGGCGCTAGTCTATCTTGAGTCCCTAATTCAATAATTTTTTCAATACCTAAATCAGGATTTTCTTTTTTAAGATCTATAAACCGGTTAACTAATAGTATTGTATTTCGTGTAGATATGCCAAACAATGTTATAAACCCTATAACACTAGCTATACTGACTATTCCGCTTGTAAGAACTATTGCAATTACTCCTCCAATCAGTGCAAGTGGTAAATTAAGCATAATAATTAATGAAGTTTTAAATGACTTAAATGCAAGTGAAAGCATAAGGTATATAAATAGCACTACTAAAACACTTAACAAGAATAATTGTTGGTTTGCTTCTTTTTGTTGCTTATATTCTCCTTCTATCTCAAGGAAATATCCGGATGGTAACACTAGTTTTTGCTCTAGTAACCTCTGTACTTGTTCTACTGCTTTAGATATATCTTTTTTCTCAGCATTAGCTGTTATAACTATACGCCTTGAATTCTTTTCTCTGTTAATTATGTTTGGTCCTTTTGATTCAAATACATTAGCAATTTGATTTAAAGGTATTTTTTTTCCACTAGGAGTATCTATTAAAGTATTTTGTATAACCTCCAAGCTATTTCTAAATGGTTTATCCAGCCAGATCAAAATATCAAAGGTCTTTTGCCCTTCTAAAATTTTTTGTGTTGTTGTAATTCCATTAAAATATACTTGTATAGTTTTAAGTAATTCTCCTACTTTAAGTCCATATCTTGAAGCAACTTCCTGTTTTATTTTTATATGAACCTGCGGTATATCCGTTATTGGTTCTATCTGGATTTCATTTAAGGAGTGAACTCTTTTTAAAATATTTGAGATTTCATTTATATATTTTCTTAATACTTGCAAATCACTACCGTATAGCTTTATGACTATCGGTGCTTTTTGTCCTGATATTACATCATCAATGGTCTCACTAATAAACGATCTGATAATTGTCGCTAAGCCAGGTATTTTAGCAAATCCATCTCTGATATTTTTAATTAATTTATCTTTTGAGCTTTGTGATATACCCTCTTTTAAGGAAATATCAAAATGACTTAGATTTGATGAAATTGGTTCATTATCATTTTCTGACCTCCCTGCTCTATTTCCCACATTTATAATTTCCTTATATTTTTTAAAAACCTTCTCCATATTAAGAGCTATATCCTGAGTAACTTGTAGATTAGTACCAGGTGGTGCAATAGCCATAACCACTAAGTTTTCTTCACCTAACTCAGGTAAAAATGAGTATCCGAGAGTAAAAAAAATGCAAATTGACAGAACAAATGAAATTAAAACACTAAATAATATAATTTTTTCCTTCTTATATACACCCTTTAATATTGATAAATAATTTTCTTTTATTTTAATAAGAATTTTAGGTTCTTCATTCCGTATATTTTCTTCTTTTACAAGGAAATAATATGAAAGTGCTGGTGTAAGAATTAAGGCAACTAATAATGAAGCAAGAATGGAAATAATGTATGCCCAGGCTAAAGGTTTAAATATTTGTCCGGCTAATCCACTTAAAAATAAAACGGGTACTAAAACAACAATGATAATATAAGTACCATATACAACTGAATGTCTTACTTCATATGAAGCATTAAATATGACATCAAGTACTGGTCTAGGATTTGGGCTTAGTTTGTTTTGTCTAAGTCTTTTATATATATTTTCAACATCTATAATTGCATCATCAACTATTTCACCAATAGATACAGCAAGCCCTCCAAGCGTCATTGCATTAATGGTCTGTCCAAATGATTTTAGAATTAATATTGCAACTATAATTGATAAAGGAATAACAGTTATAGTTATAAAACTTGTTCTCCAATTTGCAAGAAAAATAAAAAGTATAATAATTACCAGAACAGAGCCTTGTAATATTGCAAATAAAATATTTCTAATGGAAGCATTAATGAAGTTTGATTGATTATATGTTTCTTTTATTTCAATATCACCTGGTAACGTTTTTCTTAGTTCTTGCAATGTCTGTTCTATTTTTTTATTTATTTCAATTGTGTTAACCC
>JAHFBD010000207.1 GCA_023250175.1 Candidatus Melainabacteria bacterium | reverse complement strand
CCATTTGCAGCGTCCTTTAAAACTTTATTGACAGCTTCTGCTGTAGCAGATTTTTTAGTAGTGCAAACAAAATCTACAACGCTGACATTAATTGTAGGTACTCGCATTGCAAAGCCATTTAGTTTACCTTTTAATTCTGGCAAAACAAGCCCAATTGCTTTTGCAGCACCTGTTGTTGTAGGAATCATTGATACTGCAGCTGCACGTGATCTTCTCATGTCTTTGTGAGGAGCATCTTGAAGATTTTGATCGTTTGTATATGAATGGATGGTAGTCATTAATCCAACCTCTATTCCAAAACTATCATTTAGTATCTTTACTACTGGTCCTAAGCAATTTGTAGTGCAGCTGGCATTTGAAATAATATGGTGCTTTGAAGGATCATATGATTTTTCATTTACACCAATTACAAATGTTGCATCTTCATTTGTAGCTGGAGCACTAATAATTACTTTTTTAGCACCAGCATCAATATGAGCTTTTGCTTTTAGAGCATCAGTAAATGCTCCACTACATTCAAGAGCAATGTCTATTTTTAATTCTTTCCATGGCAATTTTGATGGATCCTTCTCTTGTACATATCTAATCTTTTTACCGTTAACTATAATCGAGTCACCACTTACAGAACATTCGCCTTTAAATTTTCCAAAGATGCTGTCATATTTAAACATGTGTAGTGCAGCCTTTGAATCACAAAATGGATCATTAATTGCTACTAGTTCCACATCGTTTAGGCCCTTTTCTAATAAGGCTCTTAGAGCGTTTCTTCCTATTCTCCCAAAACCATTAATACTAATTCTTGTCATTGATTTACCTCCACAAACTTGTTGATAATAACAATATCATAGAAAACGAATCATGAAAATTAGTAGGGACGTTCTGTAGAATGTCATATATGCAACATATAATGTTGAAGGTAAAAGGTTATGGATCAAATAGTTAGCATACGTGGAGCAATAACAGTTAAGGAAAATAGTATTGTAGAAATTAAAAGTGCTACAAAAGAGCTTCTTAATGAAATATTCAAATTAAATAATCTTGAAGAAGCAAAGATAATAAACCTGCTCTTTACTGTAACTAAAGATTTAACTGTTATAAATCCTGCAACTATTGCAAGACAAGAGCTTAAGCTGGATACTCTTCCAATGTTATGTGTTCAGGAAATGGAAGTAATAAATGGACTTACTAAATGTATTAGAGTAATGATACAAACATATATAAGTCTGCCTAAAGATAAAATTAAACATGTGTATTTAGAAGGGGCTAGTACTTTACGCCCGGATTTAAATTATGAAATATAGAAAAGACAAATGAATCAAATCCCAAATTTAATATCAATTTCTCGGACCTTTTTAGCAATAGCAATAGCAATCTATGTTTTGAATACTCCTTATGATACACAAGTATTAAAACTATCTTTTTGGATAACAATTGTAGTTATTGTTCTTGATGGTGTAGATGGAATAATTGCAAGAGCTCTTAAAGTTCAGTCTGACTTTGGTGCTTTTTTGGATATTGCCTGTGACAGGATAGTAGAGCTAATTTATCTTTCTTTATTTAGTGTTTTAAGATGGATTCCATTTTGGGTGTTAATAATATTTTTAGTTCGTGGGGTTTTAGTAGACGGTATTAGAGCTTTTGCTGCCAAAGAAGGTAAAACTGCATTTGGTGAAAAATCTATGATGCAAAGCAAGATAGGCTTTTTTTTAACAAGCTCTCGTTTTATGAGAGCATCTTATGGATTAGTAAAAGCTGTAGCATTTGCATTGATGTTTTTAGTTCAGTCATCGTCTTATCATTTAATTGATCTCGAAACAACTTTAGTTTATTTAATGACTTTTTATTGTGTTATGCGCGGACTCCCTGTTCTTATTGAGGGGAAAAAATATTTTGTCTAAGCTTGTGAAGGTTTCTTTTACAAAGTTTGGTATAAAAGAATCGACATAAGATTTCAGAGTATTCACTGAACTAATTAAGTCGTTACCGAGCTCTATGAAGTAATCATTAAGAGCTGTTCTTATCTTTTTTAGTTTTTCCTTTACATCTAATTTTCTAATTGCCTCTTTAAAATCCTGCTCAAGCACTTCTTTTAACTTATGCAACTGAAATGATAGTATTGTTAAAATACCAGATAATTCACTGCTTAGTTTTAGATATGCCTTGGACGATAAACTTTTCATAGCGTTTGCCAGGCTTGAAATGTTATTTATTAAAGGTGATGTAAAATCATACATTATTTGTATAAAACTTATAATTCTATTTTGAACTGAAGATTGGTGTAAATTAACCACATTTAAATTTTGATTTAATGATTCACCAATAAAATTTCTAAGCAGTGCTTGAATTGCTTTATTGCTTAAAAAATTAGTAAGCATCATACTTACAGCTATACGATCAAACTGATTGCTTCCACCACTACCACCGCCGGACTTACGTAATTTCTTTAGTAATTCATCCCAGTATCTTTGGTTTAGTTGCGATCGTTCCATAGATGCTTCAAAAGATAATTTTGAAGCGTTTTGTGTAATAGTTGGCTTATGAGCCTGCCATGAAGCATTTCCATTCCTACGAACAGGACGGTATGCATTTATTACCGCGATTGATTGTATTGCCATTTTTGTGACTCCTTCCAAATTTTAATTTGCCCATTAAATCTATCCTGATTACTTTCTAAAGGTAGTATGTGTTTTATCTCAGTATTGAAATCATTTAAACTGTCTAGTTGTATATTTGGTTTCTCAACTACCTGAGCTTTATTTCTTTGAAGCAAATGCTTACCACCCATAACAGCAGCAATTGCAATACCAATACCGCCTAAGCCTGAAAGCAAGGTATTTAGAATGCTTTGATTATCTGTTTCATTAATTTGTTTTCCAATTGCCATTGTAGGAAGTATTTGACCATCATCTGATAACCATCTTCCATCGCCCAATACTGATCCACTGGAATTATGTTCATCCTCTGTACCTGTTAACATGCGTCCTGTATTGTATGCAGCTCTTGCAAGGGTTGTTTCCCAAAGATGTACAGTATTGCGTAGCATTAAACCTTTTAAATCATCAAATTTCGAATCAACATTTTTAAATCTTTCACCTAGTTTGTAAGACAATGCTGGACCAATGGCTAAAAGCAAGGGTGATGGAATTAATTTACTCAGCTTAACTCCACTTGTTGAAATAATAGAATAAAGAAAATGAAATGGAAGTCTTTGAAGTAAGCCACCAATCTTGTCTCGTGAAATATCAACATTTTTAATAATGTTTTTCCCCTTATTAGATAAGCATGTAAAGTATGTTAAAGCTGCAAACCCAATAGACATCGGTATACCAAAAATACTATTTCCAATACCTCGTCCAATATTAAATACTAAGCTCTCCGGGGCATGAAAAATCCCCCTAACCAAACGTCCTTCTAAAGTCCCAAATGGAACTTTATAATTATTTTTATTTAGCAAAGTACCTAAAGCTGGCATACCAGCAAGAACTCCTAATGAACCAAGAATAATTTTTTTTGTACTATCAAATGATGAACTAAAAACATTACCAATACTTGAAAATAAAGAATCTATAAAGTGAGAGCTCCCTTGTGAAACAAAGCCTTCAAAGGTATTCCAGGGCAATTGTTTTTTTCGTGATTCTTCTGGTAATAACAACCCGGCTGTTGTTAATCCACTGGCAAGAAAAGAACCAAACGATTGATTACTGTTAAATATCTGTGCTGCTTTACTTGCAAGCATAGAATCCATATGGTGAATTGCTGTTCTTCCTAATGTTCCACCAATTGTGTCAACTGGTAATTCAAATGATTTATTGTCTTTATTGTTTAATGTTCGATTTATGCTAAACAAACTTACAGCGCCGGCAAATATACTAGGTAAAGTATATTTAGAACCATGTTCACCAATAAGAGAAAAAATGGAGTCAAAAATATGTAATGGACCACGAATTAAACTCCACCCAAACCCAAAGATTGAATGTTTTTTAGATAGCAATGGCAGGTTTTTAAAGTATGCAGCTCCTAAAGAAGCTCCTGCAAGACCAAACCCGCTAAGAAAATTTATTTTACTTCCAAATCCTGTACCAATACCAGAAAAAAATGAGTTAATTGCTCCTAACCCACTTAATCTAAACTGTCCCGAGACTGTATTTAAATTTGCTTTTTTATTTAATATGGAACTATTAAATTTGGTACATTGGTTTTCTGATTCTTCATATTCATTTCTATTCATCTCCATATCATCT
>JAHFBD010000206.1 GCA_023250175.1 Candidatus Melainabacteria bacterium | reverse complement strand
TCTTTTAATGCTTCAATAACTCCTGTTCCTACTACACCAGCCCCTAAAATACCAATCTTAACTTTTTTTTCTTTTGTATCCATATTTTTCTGTTTTTTATTACATACCTAACTTAAGTTGGGCACTATCTTTCTCTTTTCTTTCTAGATTTAAATGTTTATAAGCTAAGTCAGTAACAACTCTGCCTCTTGTAGTTCTGGTTAAAAACCCTGCTTGGAGTAAATATGGTTCATAACAGTCTTCTACAGTTTGTCTTTCTTCACCAAGTGTAGCTGCCAGTGCGTCTATTCCAACAGGACCACCGCCATAGCTTTCAATGATTGTTTTAAGTAACTGTTTATCACTTTCTTCTAGTCCATGTAAATCGACTTTAAAAAGCTCAAGTGCATTGATTGTGTCATCTTTCTGCATAATTTTTATATTTTCATGTTGTGAATAATCTCTAACAAGCCTGGTAAGTCTGTTTGCAATTCTAGGTGTCCCCCTAGATCTTTTAGCAATTTCTAAAGCGGCTTCCTCTTGAATCTCCAACTTTAATATCCTGCTTGTATTTTTAATGATAGAGATAAGTTCATTATGATTATAAAACTCCATTTTATAAATATGTGTAAAACGATCCCTAAGAGGACTTGATAAAGAACCTAGTCTTGTAGTTGCTCCAACTAAAATAAAACGATTAACTGGTATTCTTGTTATTCGTGCTGCTTGTGACTTTCCTACTGAAATATCAAGCACAAAATCTTCCATTGCTGAATAAAGTAATTCCTCAGTAATTTTATTTAACCTGTGTATCTCATCAATAAATAAAACATCTCCTACATTTAGTGATAACAATACTCCAATTATGTCTTTAGGCTGTGGTAATGCGGGAGCACTAAACACCTTTGCTTCTGTACCAAGCTCACGTGCAAGAATAATTGCACAACTGGTTTTACCTAATCCAGGAGCTCCATAAAGCAAAAAATGTCCAATACTTGTTAAGTCTCCTCTTTTTTTTGCAGCTCCTATACATACCTTTAATAACTCTTTTAATCTTGGCTGTCCTATATATTGTTCAAGTGTTTGAGGTCTTAAAGATGGTTCAAATTGCTGATCTAAAATCGTTTGTTCAGATTTTAAAGTAGCGCTTGATTCTCTATCATTTTTTTTAGGATTTTCTTCAGCATCAAATGTTGAAATTATGGCCATGATTATTATGTTATCATGATTTTATAATACGATTAGAAGTTTGGTTTTTATATGCGCATTGCTACAACTTTATCCTGTGCAATGCGATTAGCTATCTCAGTAAATGTAGCAGCTATTAATGTTTCAGACTGAGAGACTATAATAGGTGCTCCAAGCTGCAGAGCCATAAGACATGTATCTGGTGCTGGAGGTACTACTCCTATAATCTCACACCCTAATTTGTCTTTAATATCAGATAGTTTCATAGGATTAGAAACAGCAGCTCTATTTACAACGATAACTCCTACAAGACTTCCACTGATTCCCCAGGATTTTAGTAAGTCTTTTGTTATTTTTGCTGATATTATAGAACCAGGTTCTCTTTCAACTACAAGTCCTACAAAACTACAATATTTAATTATTGATTGTGATGCAATTGTTGGATAGCTTGGCAGATCAACTACTAAATAATTTGCCAGGCTTCCTAGCGATTTTATTATGGCAACAGCATGCTCGTGGCTAATAATTTTAAACTCATTTATCTTTTGAGGACTAAATAAAACCCTCATTCCAAGCGAAGAGTTAAAAAGTCTCATGTTTACATCCCTTGTAGTTATTTCATTTGGATTTAATAAAAGCAGATTACTCAGAGTTTCATTAGGAGCTTGATTAAGTTGTTGTGAGAATGTACCGTATGATGACATTAACTCAACTGCTATTACATTTCTTTTTTGTTGAGCTAGTGCAAGAGCACAGTTTATTGCTACTGTAGTAGTTCCTACTCCACCCCGCGCCCCAATAAAAGAAATGATTTTTGCAAAGTCTGCACTTTCTGGCATAACTGTTTCAGAAGGTGCCTGATGTGGTTTTGCTTCAGGGTTTTCAATAATAGCTAATACTGCATTTATAAACTTTGATTCATCAAATAACCCTTTTATTAAATAACAATTAGCACCATCTTTTACTGCTCTTTCACTTACACTTTCATCTCTTAGATCTGCTATAAGCATAATAGGTGTATTCGGAGCTCTTAACCGTATTCTTGTATAGGTTTCATAGCCTTGTGAATCTGACAAACTAAGATCAAGGATAATTAAATCTACAGCTCCTTTTGTTAACCGGCTTATACTTATCCAGAGATTTCCTAGAACCTCAACCTCAGGCTTATTTCCCATTTTATTTAAAACTTCTTTTAATTGCTTGGCATGCTCAAGGTCACTTTCTATTAATAAGATCTTTATAGGTTTACTTGTCATGTTTCCTAATATCCTCCTGTAATAATTGTTTACTCACCGGTTAACCCCAGGGAAACATACCTTTCTTTTTTTCTTTTTCCTCTTCTGGCTTACTGCTATCTTGTTTAAAGCTAACCAGATTAACATTTGCAACTTTAGCAGCAAAGTTTTTATATGCTAATCCTAGTTTAGATTTCGGGTCTACATCTAAAATTGGTTTTCCATAGTTTGAAGCTTTTACACTTAATTGCCAGTCATTTGGAAGTGAAGAGTATATAGGAATATCAATTTTCTTTTGTGCAAGTTTTTTATCTAAAATTCCTACATCCAAATCATCCCGATTTAAAATAAACTTAATTTTTTCTTCTGGAATGCCAAACTCTTGTAATGCACTTATATAAAACTTTGTATCTCTCATAGCAAGCAGTTCTGTAGTAGAAATTACAAACAACATGTCTGCTTGTTGAATAGCAAGCATATTTAACTCATCTAATAATCCAGCCTTTGTATCAATAATAATAAAATCAAAGTCATAACTTACAGTTTCTAATAAGCTTTTTATAAACGAAGGATTTATGTCATAAAAATCACTAGTCTTTAGTAATCCACAAATTATGCTTAAATTATCTCCCAATGTACTAAATGCAGTATCAAGAAACTGCTTATCTAATTCTTTTCCTTGCTTACAAATATCTGCAAGGTTACATTTTGGTCTTAGGTTAAGTAATATTGATATGTGGTTAGCAAATCCTGCAGCATCTATTAAGAGCACTTTCTTTTTTACTGTAGTTGCTAATGTATAAGCAAGATTTACTGCAATGCTGCTTACGCCAGTTCCCCCCTTATAACTTGTTAGAGTAATGATTTGTGCTTTGGGTCTTTCAACCTTATCTTTCTCTATAATAGTTCTTTGTCTTTCAATTGAAAATCTTATAGAGCTAACCAATCTAAAAGCATCAACCTTACCTTTCACGAGATAATCCTGAGCACCTTTTTGGACAGCATTTAGGCCTACTGTTTCATCACTAAGACCAGTCATCACTATAACTGGTATACTTGCTGCTACAGCACGTAAAGATTCAATGGTTTGTATTCCATGGCTATCAGGTAAAGAAAGATCTAAAAGTATTGCATCAAAGGTTTTAACCCCAATTAGTTTTGTAGCTTCTGATAAACTTTCAGCACGTGTGACTTCAAAATGCTGAGCCTCAGCTCCTTCCAGCATTTTACGAATTAACATTGCATCCCCATCGTTATCTTCAACGATGAGGACTTTTGTGAATGGATTACTCATTCTTTTTTATTAATTTTATGAATTGTTAATGTTTTTATCCTATAACATAACCTGCTTTTTAACGTACAAATTCATCTTACCCAGTATTGAGTACCTTTTTCACTTTTCTAAGTCTTTTAGTTAACCTGATTATCTTTAATCACTTATTTTTAAGTACTTTTAATAGGCTTTATTAAGCTCATATATAGGGATAGACATAGGATTAACTCCCCATTTATTTCTGAGGTAGTTTTACTATTGAAAACCAGAAACCTTCTATAGCAGAAACTACTCCTTGAAACTGAGTTAAATCAATTGGTTTTGTTACATAACAATTTGCATGTAAGTTATAGCTTCTTAAAATATCCTCTTCTTTTTTTGAAGTTGTAAGAACTACTACTGGAATATATCTTGTGGACTCTTGTGACTTAATCTCTGTTAGAATTTCTTGCCCACTTTTTTTAGGTAAATTAAGGTCAAGAAGAATTACATCAGGTGTAATTGCATCTTTATATTGCCCTTGTTTCTTTAAATACTGAACTGCTTCGTCCCCATCTTGAATAACGATAAGA
>JAHFBD010000205.1 GCA_023250175.1 Candidatus Melainabacteria bacterium | reverse complement strand
TTTATCAGTACTGAACAATTTCACTCAAAACCTCACTAATATAACTACGGTATTCATTACTAGATATTTTATTCGTCCAAAGAATTAGTGCATCTTCATTATTGTCTTGATAGTATCCTTTTCTTATACCAAGTTGTGAAAATTTAAATTTCTTATATAGATTAATTGCAGCAAGATTTGAATTTCTGACCTCTAAGGTTAACCACAGAATATTCTTTTTTATCGCATCTTGAATTATTTTATATAATAATATATCAGCAATATGTCGCCGTCGATAACTAGAATCTACTGCTATCGTTGTTATATGTCCTTCATCAAGAACTTTCCAGTACCCGACATAACCAATAACTCCTTTTTCATCTAAAATATCTGAACATACAAAGTAGGTTGAATATTGATTATTTAACTCTGATTCAAATGCTTGATATGACCAATGATGTTTTCCAAATGCTTCTTTTTCTATTTCAAGCATTTTATATAAATCTTCAAGAACAGCTTTACGTATAAGATATTGTCCATTTTTAGTTTTAATATTCATACTGATAAATAGGATTATTACAACTTTAAACAAAACTCAATACAAGTAAATTTATATCGAATTTTATCTCTCTGCCTCTTGCTGATATATTGAGTTATTGCTTAAAAGAAATTTATTAAAAGCAATGCCACAATATTTAAAACTTTAATCATTGGATTAATAGCTGGACCTGCTGTATCTTTGTAAGGATCACCAACAGTATCTCCAGTTACTGCAGCTTTATGAGCATCAGAACCTTTTCCACCAAAATTTCCTTCTTCTATATATTTTTTTGCATTATCCCAAGCACCACCACCACTAGTCATTGCAATAGCTAAGAATATTCCAGTTACAATACTACCAACCAAAACACCACCAATTATTTTAGCGGATGCAAACTCATCCAAACGATTCAAAAAGACTTTCCCTAAAAGAACAATTACTACAGGTGTTAAAACAGGTATTAATGCTGGTAAAATCATCTCCTTAATAGCACTTCCAGTAACGATATCAACACAAGCAGCATAATCTGGCTTAGCTTTATTTTCCATAATACCCGCAATTTCTTTAAACTGTCTCCTTACCTCATTTACTACTTGTGAAGCAGTTTTACCTACTGATTCCATCGCCATTGCACCAAACAGAAATGGAATCATCCCACCTATAAATAAACCAACAATAATAAATGGATCCCCTAAATCAAAAGCTGTAAAGTGTTTGCCAATGCTTAAAAAATATTCTTTCAAATCCTGAGTATATGATGAAAACAAAACTATAGCAGCCAATCCTGCAGAACCTATTGCATAGCCTTTTGTAACTGCTTTTGTAGTATTCCCGACAGCATCTAATGGATCTGTAATATTTCTAATTTCTTTTGGTAATCCCGACATTTCAGCAATACCACCAGCATTATCTGTAATCGGCCCATAAGAATCAACAGCAACTATAATACCTGCCATCGACAACATTGCCATAACTGCTAATGCAATCCCATATATACCTGCAAAGAAATAAGAACATAAAATACCTAAAACAATACTAACAACAGGTAATGCTGTAGATTTCATAGATACTGCTAATCCTGCAATAATATTTGTTGCATGTCCAGTAACAGAAGCTTGAGCTATATACCTTACAGGCTTAAATGCCGTAGAAGTATAATATTCCGTAATCATTACAATTGCACCTGTAACTAATAAACCAATTAAAGATGCTAAATACAATCTAAGAGGATTTACTCCTAAATTATTCATTAAACCCATCGTAACTGGATATAACATTAATGCCGATAATAATGCACTGAAAATAAGCCCCTTATAAAGAGCTTTCATTATATTTCTTGATGCATCTAGTTTCACAAACATTGAGCCAACTAATGTAGAAACAATTGAAACTGAACCTATTACTAAAGGATAGATTATTGGGTATAAATTACCTTGTTCGATTTGCTTACTAAATTCAACACAAGCTAATAGCATCGCCGCAATTGCTGTAACAGCATAGGTTTCAAACAAATCAGCTGCCATACCAGCACAATCACCAACATTATCACCAACATTATCAGCAATTACTGCTGGATTTCTAGGATCATCTTCTGGAATACCAGCTTCAACTTTACCAACTAAATCAGCACCAACATCAGCAGCTTTCGTATATATACCTCCACCCAATCTTGCAAATACTGAAATTAAACTTCCACCAAAACCAAGCCCAATCAATGCTCTTACATTTTGATTAATATTTGATGGACTTATAAATTGTAAGATATAAAAATATCCTGCAACTCCTAAAAGTCCCAGGCCAACAACTAACAATCCTGTAACTAAACCACCTTTAAAAGCTACATTTAATGCACTATCTAATCCTTTATGTGCAGCTTGAGCACAGCGTACATTAGCTCGAACAGATACATTCATACCTATATACCCAGCTAATGCGCTAAACACTGCACCAACAATAAAACCAACTGCAGTATGCATTCCAAGAGTAAAATAAAGCACAACCGCTAATATAAGCCCTACTAGTGAAATTGTTTTATATTGCCTATTTAAATAAGCACTAGCCCCATCTTGGATAGCTTTTGCAATTTCTTGCATTTTGGCATTTCCAGCCTCCAATCCAACGACCCACTTACCTATCATGAGACCAGAAATTATTGCTATCAAAGCACTACCAATTATCACAAGCATTAGAATAGTTTGCATATTTTATCTCCAATTCATAATCATTTATTTCTAGATTGTCTCTAGAGTTTAATTTTTCCTAAGACTAAATTACAGCATCTAGTATTCTATTATTTACTGAGATATGATAACTAGTTATAGGCAGAACTAACAAGTACATCTTAGGGAATGTAACATAACAAAGACTTAAAATGACAACACGAACTACATTAAGAAGAGATCTAGCAGATTTAAAACAAAAAGTGTATTTATTAGGAGAAAAATGTATTGAAGTTTCCGATTTATATAATTCTTTGTTAGAAAATTTTTCCAATAATCTGAATGAAAACTTAACAACTGTATATAGTGAAATAAAAAAAGAAAGTAAGCAATTAAATGATCAATGTTTTTTAGTTTTAACCCTTCAACAACCACTAATAAAAGACCTAAGATTTGTTATAGGATCGCTGCAAATAGTACTTAATTTAGAAAAGATATCGGAGCAATACTATTCAACCCTTTCATTAATCACTGATATTAATTTGCTTGAAAATAATATAAAAGAAAATTTATTAAAGATGGCAAATAAAGTCCAAGAGCTTTTAAAATCTGCATTAACATTGTATTTATCATCTAATTTAAGTACATTACAAGAATCATTAAAGGCCTCTTCAGAAGTTGGATTTTTACATGATCTACTTTATAAAGAAACTTTGAAATGTGTTGCTCAAGAAAGTGGACAGAAGGCTCAAATAGAAGCACAAACACTTGCTGCCATTAGATCTCTAGAAAAAATTTCAGATATAATTTCAAACATCTTAGAACAAGTAAACTATATTATTATTGGAAGAACAGAAACTACAAGCCAATCCTAAAATACAATTAGCTCACATTTAAAGCTTGTGTCTTAAATGGATTATTAAAAGGATATTCAGAACTCTCAGTCTGTGTTTGTATCGGTGAATTATTCTTATCAAAGAATTTATCAGAATAAAATTTTTCTAATTCAATCAACACATCATCACGCAACCATACACCAGGTTGCAAGCTAAAAAATTTACCCTCAAACTCAGTATTCAAGGATAACTTCTGCAACAACGACAATGCTTTCTGAGAAATTGGTTTAAAATATGTTTTTATTTTTGTCGCTTGACTATCAAAACTTTCAAGATCTGTAAAAAACAGTGGATCAGAAGGCTCTGAAAACTCACTTATTACAAAATCTATATGTCCTTCTTCACTTAAATAAAGAAGCCACTGTGCCCTAATATTATTTAATAGTTTTAAAAATTCTTTATATTCTTTAAGTGAAAAAAGTAATTTCCCATCTCTATCATCTAAAAATGCTAAATCCAAAGTCCAATTTTGTTTAAATACAGATGCATTATAAGAAAAAGTATTTGCAATAGAAATTAATGGTGATAATGCCTGTGCTCCAAATGGAGAACGATTAGATCTATTACCATATTGCCCACCCTGTATTAAAAAATTTCCCGTATATAACAGCTTAGGGGTTTTATTATTACTTAAATATATTGCCCAAGAGGATTTATATACGTTATTAACAA
>JAHFBD010000204.1 GCA_023250175.1 Candidatus Melainabacteria bacterium | reverse complement strand
AGGGATTGTTATAACTATTGTAAACATTACAGCTGGTTTAACTTTAGGTGTTACTCAAAAAGGGTTAGATCTTCAACAAGCTGCATCAAAATATACTATCCTAACCGTTGGTGATGCACTATCAGCACAGGTACCAGCACTTGTACTTTCAATTGCTGCAGGTATTATAGTTACACGTTCTACATCAAGCGCAGAAAGTTTAGGACAAGATATTGGAACTCAATTAATGAGCAAACCAAGCGCATTAATATTAGCCTCTGTTTTACTATTTCTTATTGGTTTCATTCCTGGCTTACCAACCTTTGCATTTATGACTCTTTCCGCCATAATCGGTGGAATGGGAATGTATGTGTTAGCAAAGAGAGCACAAGCACAAAAAGCTACAGAAGAAGCAGTTCCTGAGCCTAAAGTAAACCCAAGTAGCCCAGACATGATGTACTCACTGCTTGAAGTTGACAATCTAGCAATCTGGGTAGGAAGAAATTTGTTAGATATTGCAGATCCTTCAAGACAAGGTACCATGGTACCTGAAATTGCTTCACTTAGACACCAGTTAACACTAAATCTTGGTTATGTTTTACCATCAGTCAGAATCATGGACGCACCAAGCTTAAATCCAAATGAATATAGAATAGTCATTCGTGATACGACCGTTGCATCAAGCGAAGCATATCCAGATAAAATGTTGGTTTTAAGAGAATACTGGGACAGGATATACTCAGAACCACCTCCAGGAGCATTACCAGGCTGGGATTCAGCACTACAAGAACCCTCTTACTGGATTGACCCTGATTACTTAGAACAAATTGACTGGCAATATCCAGCTACACCAGCAGTACGTGTTATTACTGCACATTTAGCTGAAATAGTAAGAAGAAATATTGATGAGCTTCTTACAAAAGCAGATGTTAAAAAGGTTTTAGATCAAGCAAAACAAAAAGATGCACAAGTAGTTGACAGCCTTGTTCCTGGCTTAATAAACGTAGGTGACTTAAGACGAGTCTTTGTAAATCTTCTAAAAGAAAGAGTCTCAATCCGTGACGTACAGTACATCTTAGAAAAACTTGAAGACTTATGTGCCGGAATAAAAGATCCTGATCTTTTATCTGAGAAAATTAGAATTACTTTAGGTAGGCAAATTTGTTTAGAGTTTGCTACGCCAGAAAAACAGATTTACTCAATTGCATTTCACCCTGCCATGGAACGTAAAGTTGAAGAATCATTACAAAGGGTTGAAAATAATTTAGTTCTAATCTTAGATCCAAAACAAATCCAACACCTGGTCACAATGATTTCAAGAGCATCTAAAAGAATTAATGAGCGCTATGGTAGAAAGCCTGTTCTCATATGTGGTCCTGGATTACGATTGCCTTTATATAGGCTACTTGAACAATTTGATCCACATATTCACGTGCTGTCCTATGCTGAACTATCACCAGACTTTAACGTACAGGTCTTAGAAACCATTGGGGCTGAGCAACAAGCAGCACCTGCAGCATAATAAAGGATTAATGGGGTTAAAATGAGTACTGAAAATAAAGAGACTATTCAAACATCTATGAAGATTGATAAAGATTATATTGAAGATCTTAGTAGAGCAGTTAATGAACTCACTCAAAAAAACGAGCTTCGTAAATGGACTGGCTATGTAAATAAGGTTGTGGGTTTATTACTAGAAGCCAAATTACCAGGTGCAATGGTAGGAGAACTTTGCAATGTTATCACCGATCATGGTGATGTAAAACCTGCAGAGGTTGTGGGATTTAGAGGAGATGTTTCTTTATTGCTTTTATTAGTTGATGGTGCTGGTGTCCACCAGGGAAGCAAAGTTATTCAAACCGGACGTTTGCTTGAAGTCTTAGTCGGAGAGCCTTTATTAGGGCGGATTTTAGATGCCTTTGGCAACCCTCTGGATGGAAAACCATTAGAAGGAAATTTGGTTCCAAGAATATTAGATGCAAAACCACCTGATGCTTATGGAAGGCCACGAATTGACAGTGTATTTTCAACTGGCGTTAGAGTAATCGACGGAATATTAACTTTTGGTGTAGGGCAAAGAGTAGGAATATTTGCTGGTTCTGGTGTAGGAAAAAGTACCACACTAGGCATGATTGCAAGATATGGAGATGCTGATATAAACGTAATTGCACTTGTTGGAGAAAGAGGAAGAGAGGTTCAAGATTTTATTGAGGTTAGCTTAGGCGAAGAGGGACTAAAAAAATCAGTAGTTATAGTCTCCACATCAGATCAACCCGCAATGCTTCGTGTTAAATGTTTATACACAGCTACAACAATTGCTGAATATTTTCGGGATCAAGGAAAAAATGTCTTACTTATGGCAGATTCAGTAACACGGCTTGCTATGGCAGCTCGTGATGTAGGACTCTCTGTTGGTGAACCTCCTACAATGAAAGGTTATACACCTTCCGTTTTTGCAATGTTACCAAAAATTTTAGAGCGCTCTGGGAGATCTAAAGCTGGTGCAATTACAGCAATTTACACTGTACTTGTAGAAGGTGATGACTTTAATGAACCAATCGCTGATGCTGTTAGAGGTATCTTAGATGGACACGTTATTTTATCCAGATCAATTGCTGCAAGAAACCATTTTCCTTCTGTAGATGTTTTAAGTAGCGTAAGCAGATTATTTCCTGAAATAGCTGATAAACCCCAACAAGAAGCTGCTGGATTTATCCGAAATATGATGGCTACTTATAACAATGCAGAAGACTTAATTGCAATTGGCGCATATGAAAAAGGTTCTGATCCAAGAATTGATAAAGCAGTAGCTTTAAAACCAATAATAGATTCGTTTTTACAACAAGGAATTTTTGAAACAACTAGTTTTGAAGAAACAAAGCAATTAATGCTTGAAATGTATCAGGCTGGAAAATAATAACTAAAAGCATTATCAATACCTGATAATTGCAATCCAAATATCAGTTTTATCATTGTAAATAATATTCATTAAATAAACTAAAAAAATTATAAGTTTTCTATTTTCAAGGGTAAACTATTAAGACTATGGATTTCTCTTCTAAATACATTACAGAAAAAACACTTTTAAATACTGATTCGGCCACATTAAATATTGACCTGTATTCTGAGTTAAAAGAACCTTTATACTCACATTTGGATAGCTTGCTTTCAAAAGCTCGAAAAGCCTGTGCCGTGTTTACCCAATATTCTCAAAGTCAGGTAGACGAAATTGTTTATGCTGTTGTAAAAGCAGCTATTGCTAATTCTAGAGAATTCGCAAAGTTAGCACGGGAAGAAACCAGAATGGGTTTATTTGAAGATAAGATTTTAAAAAATATTGTTGCAAGTGAATTTTTATATCATCAAATTAAAGACAAAAAAACCGTCGGTGTTATTAGAGAACACAAGAATGAAAATATTGTCGAGGTTGCAGAACCCATAGGTGTGATAGCTGCCTTAACACCAGTTACAAATCCAACAAGCACGGTAATTTACAAATCAATTATTTCTCTTAAAACAAGAAATTCAATCATCTTTAGTCCTCACCTTATGTCTAGCAAATGTGTAACTCATACAGCTGAAGTTTTATATAAAGCAGCACTAGAAGCTGGTGCCCCTGAAGGTTGCATAGGATGGCTACAACGTAATTCTAAACTCAGAAAACAAACTGATTATTTAATGCATCATCCAGAAGTAGACTTAGTATTTGCTACAGGTGGAACATCTATGGTTAAAGTAGCCTATAGTTCTGGTAAACCTGCAATTGGAGTAGGATCTGGAAACACCCCTGTTTATCTGCATAAATCATGTAATATCTCTTCATCTGTAATGGATATTTGCATATCAAAAACATTTGATAACGGCACTGAGTGCCCATCAGAACAAACACTTGTAATTGATAGAGAAATTTATGAAGAAACTCTTAATCAGTTTAAAAAAATAAATTGCCATATTTGCAGCGATACTGAAATCAGCCAACTAATCCCAACAGTAATTGATCCAGAAACAAACATGATGAATTACAAATTTGTTGGGAAAGAAGCCTATAAGATAGCTGAGGCTGCTGGTTTTACAATACCAAAAGATACAAAAGTTTTACTTTGCGAAATCAAATCAAATGCTAAAACTCACCCTCTTTTAAAAGAAAAATTAATGCCTGTTCTTTCTATACTAAAAGCTGACTCTGAAAGCGATGCTTTAAGTAAATGTCTACTCGTAAATCATAGTGGCGGTACAGGCCATACTGCAGGAATATTTGCAAATGACCAAAACATTATTAA
>JAHFBD010000203.1 GCA_023250175.1 Candidatus Melainabacteria bacterium | reverse complement strand
AAAGTGGTATGACTCCTTTTGCTACAAATCAATTAGCAAAACAATATGTTCTTGATAGGCAGGAGATATTAATAGCTGGAATGGAAGAACATGTTTTTGATATTCCTTTTGAAGACAAATTAGGATTATTTCCTTTAGTGAATGATGATGAGCACAGGCTTAGGCTTGCAACCATTCTAATCAATGATGTAGAGGGTGAGTCAGATGTTTCTAAAGTAGAAAAGATATTGTTAAACGAAATCACAAATGAGGATTTGTCAGATGGTACAGGATTCAGAGCATCTAATGCTGTAGTTTCTTATGCTCTCTTAAAAAGAGCTGATGCTGTAGATAAGCTTGTAGAATTTTTAGATCACGATGATCATTTGGTCAAATATCAAGCATTTAAAAAACTATGTGATGAAGATGTGACTGGAGTACCCGGTGGAAATGCTCTTGTGGAAAAGATAGAGAAGGATATAAGAAGTGGAAGTCCATCCTGGTCGCTTGCTGCACTTTGCAAATATTCAAGCAATCAATATAACTCTGAAATAGGAGAGCAAGATAAATACAGAGCCCTTTTCATTAGAGTATTAATGTTAAAAGATATTGATATTAAAGATGCATTTAAAAAACTTGATGGGTTAGAAGTTCCATTTACAATCAATCTGGGAGAACCTTCTCCAGGTGCACTTGAACCTTTAGATTTATATGAAGTAATAGATTATATTGGATTACCTGAACTTGTAGATATTACAATCAATAGTCCACAGAAAACCATTAGAGATAATGCAAGAAAAATATTAGAGGTATTGCTTGAGGAAGATCCACAGGCACTTGATAATTTTATGAAAACAGATGAGCTTGCAGACAGTCTAAGAAAAGCTATTGGTATTGCACATGCAAGTGGTGTGAAAATCAAAAGAGCAATTGATTAATCTTGAAATTCAAGATCACTGTTACCTGTTTGTGATACTCTCGACTTTGACAAATAGTCTCGAATAAAAGGCTGAAACTCAGTTACAGTGAACTTTGGGGCCTATAACCCGTAATACCTGGCAATTGTAATTGAACGGACTCAAAAGCATATTCAGTAGTTCCAACGGGTTTTGTGGTTTTAATTATTTCCACATCTTTTATCTTAGTAAGTACGGCTTGAAGACGATCTAAATCTTTCATTACACTGCTGTATGAAGCTTTTCCAAGTTTATTCCTGAATCCAAGTTCCAATACCAAAGCCAAGAAACAAATAAATATGTGTCCTCTAATTCTTCTTTCAGTCCAATGATACATTGGTTTCACATCAAGAGATGATTTTAATTCTCTAAAAGCACGCTCTATTTGCCAGAGTGACTTGTAATATTTCGCTATTTCTGGATACTTTAATTTTGTGTTTGTTACTAGTACCCATTTACCGTCATAGATTTTTTCTTTTTCAAGTTTTTCATAATCAACTCCTTCGATAATATCTTCTTTTAACTTTATATATTTTTTGTATCCATTTTTCATAATCCAGGATTTATCTGTGAGATGTACAACTTTATCTTGTACGATCCTTTTAAAATGTGCTCTATTAATTGCATCTTGCTCTGCCTGCTCAGGGTTGTAGCAAACTATGTATCTTTTATCATTGATAGTTATCTCACAAACATACAAATTATTATGTATCTTTTTAAACTCTTTAAATGGTCTATTAAGTAAAACTTCTTTTTGAGCAGAGTTAAGCATTCTCATTTTTACACCGATAATATATTCATGTTTTATCTCTTCAAGAAGCTTAATATTGTTTTCACTAATCATTCCTCTGTCACAAACCCAAATAACTCTTTCTAAATTAAACTTATCTTTTACTTTTGAAATTATTTGTGGAAAAGTTTTTACATCCACTTGGTTACCTGGATAGACTTCATGTGCTACAGGTATTCCTTTTCCTGTCATTAAAAGCCCAACTATCAGTTGTTTTAAGTCATCTCTATTATCTTTTGAGAATCCAAACCTCAGTAATTCAGGACATTCTTCAGCTTCTCCCCAATAACTAACACTTGTAGTATCAAACAGCATTAAATCTAATCCTTGATTAAATACATCCCTGACATTATTAAAAATATCCAATTCAACTTTTTCTTTGTTAATCATTAACCAATCCAGAGCTCGATAAAGTTCATGCAGTTTAAGGTTATTCCACAAAGGTTCATATATTCCCTCTTTCCATTTTATGCATGATAGTTTACTTTGTGGGTCGCATAATCTATTTAGTACCATCATAAAAATGTGTTCATGAAATTTACCATCTAAGATTAGATCAAACTTTAAGTCATTCCACAATTTTCTAAATACTAATTTAGGTCCTATATTTTTGGACCAAACACACGACAATTCATCATTTAAATCTTCAAGACTGCATAGTCCTGTAAGGCTTGCGAGTTTAAGAGCTAGCTTTTCCATCTTCTGTTGAAACTTTGGGTCTTCTTTCTTCCCAAGATAGGCAATTGTTTTATGTTTTTTCTTTCCATATTTTGATGTATATGATTCAACAAGATGTAGATATTCAGTTGCTGAACCATCCTTATTAATTCGTTTTTTTGTCTTGATGTGCATAAGCAAATATGCTTTAATCATCTACAAAGCACATCATTTTGACAAGAGGTCTAATAATTAGGGCCTATCAAGTTTTGATTCTATTTCTTCTAAAATCCGTTATTGAAGCTTAATTCCTCAGTCTACTGAAAAAATTGATTGTAAATTGTCAAACTTCAGTAAAATGTCATCCTGAGCGATAGCGAAGGATCTCTTAACGTTATAAGATTCTTCGCCTTAGGCTCAGAATGACATTAACCATCAATGATATTGCTCCAAATTAAAAAATCCTTTTCCAGTTAATTGTGGAAACATGCAGGAAAGCTTTAATCCATACCATCTAGGATCAAGTAGAAATTTTGAATATAACTCTTGAGCCATTTTTATTTTCTCATTTGCTTTTTTTAAATCGTTTGCCAGTAGATACCAGTAACAGAATCTAAGATTTGCAAGTCCTAAGGATTTGTTTTTTATTTGATCAGATATGTTTCTAAGCTTGAAAGAATCTTCTAAGAGTAGTGTTGTTACCTCTTCGATTTTTTTTGCATTTGTAAGTTTCACTGATTGTTGAGGGTGAATTCTATAGTAAGCAAGAGGTTGATTTAAAAAAGAAAAGTCTCCCATTAGAGAAAATCTAAGCCAGAATTCCCAGTCTTCATAAGGTATATATTTGCTTTCAAAACCATTAGTCTTGTCAAAGTTCTCTCGTCTAATCAAGGGTGTTGCTGACACGATAAAATTTCTAAGTAACAGCTTGTCAAAGATAGGTCCATTATGTCCTTGTAGTTGTCTTTTAGCTGTTTTTATTTTTTTACTCTTTTCATTTATCCTAAAAGATTGGCAGTAAGTTAATATCATGTTTTTTTTATTGTCTAATATTTCAACCTGTTTTTCTAATTTATCACTTGCCCAGAGATCATCAGAATCTAGAAAAGCAATGTATTCCCCAGAAGAATTTTTTACGCCGTTATTTCTTGAAACAGCACGCTCAGAGTTCTTTTGTTCTATAAGTTTTATTTTTGATTTAAATTTCTCTAATTTAGTCTTTGTCTTATCAGTGGAGCCATCATCTATGACAATGATTTCAAAGTCTTGAAAGGTCTGATTTAATACACTTTCAATAGTTTCAGAAATGTAGTTTTCTCTGTTATAGGTTGGAATTATTACGCTTACTTTTGGCATATCTCCGTTATTATTTTTTGTATTTCACCTTTCATTGATTGTAGACTTTTTTCTGAAGTAGCTTCAAAATACACACGTGCCATAGGCTCTGTACCACTTGCTCTTGCTAAGAACCAGCTTCCATCATTAAACAAATACTTTGTACCTTCTGTATTGTTAATTGATTTAACTTGAATACCATTACATTCTTTGATTTCTCCATTTTGTAGTCTTGAAATTAAAAGTTGTTTTTGTTCATCATTTATATGTAAATCAAATCTATCATTGATGCATTTCCAGTTAGCGTCTTTTAGAGTGTCATTGAAAATTTCTTTTAGAGATTTTTTTTCATAAGATAGCATCTCTACTAAAAGCATGCCGGCTAATATGGCATCTTTATCAGGGATGTGATTTAAAATACTTATGCCGCCTGACTCTTCAGCACCTATTAACACATTGTTCTTTATCATTTGTTCACAAATCCATTTAAACCCTACAGGAGTTTCTATAACACTTAGTCCATAAGCTTTTGCAAGGTGATCCAT
>JAHFBD010000027.1 GCA_023250175.1 Candidatus Melainabacteria bacterium | reverse complement strand
CCTGGGGGCAGAATTGAATATGGGGAATGTTTTGAAGACTGTGCAGTGAGAGAATTAAAAGAAGAAACTAATCTGGATATAAAATTTAAAAGTGTAGTATTTTTGTCAGAAGCGATTGCACCAGATAGAAGCAGACATATAATTAATATTTATGCAACAGGAGAAGTCATTGGTGGTGAATTAAAATTGGGTGATGAACCTATGTTAGCTGATGTAGCTTATAAACCAATTTTAGATCTTGAGAAAATTACTTTATATCCTCCAGTTGGAGGGAAGATTATAGGAGCCTATAAAGAAGGATTTCAAACCTTAACTTATTTAGGTAATTTATGGGTTTAATATATTTTAAAACAATAAGTGAATTATTGTTATAACTTGAGTAAAAACTAATAGACAAACTAAGACTAAACCACTTTTATCATCTTTTTTTACAAATATCATATTGACCTCCATTGGAGAAACACCTTTCTCCTTTATACATATAAATATCGCTGGTTTTATCTAATACAAGATGGTATCTTATTCTTATTTTTATAGTTATTTACTACTAGTTTAATATGGGGAAGCCCTGATATAAGAAATACTAGTAATAAAAAAGGCAGGTTTCTAAGCCTGCCTTTTAAAAATCAGCGTTAACTAATTAGAACTATTCCCACTTGAATGGATCATAGTCAGTTAGCCCACTTCCTGCCCAGCTAAAGTTTTCTGGTGTCCATGGTTTATCCCAGCCGTATTTGATTCCGTCATAGGCACCCATTAATACGCCAGATACTCCTCCAGCAGCTGCACCTACAACTCCACCGGTTGCAAAACCAATTACTTGGTGAGGAACACCATCTTTATTTCCAAGGGCTTCGGCTGTGGCGTCTTTTCCCCAAAGCCAACCCTTTAGAAGTCCTCTCAAACCACCAATGGCGGGTCCAACTCCAACTCCTAAAACAACACCTGTGGTTTGTTTAAAGAAGTCTTTTGCCTCAGCTTTAGCAGATGTTATGCTTAATGGAAACAAAAAGCTAACAGCAAGTAAAACCAACAATAAATTCTTTTTCATATTACACTCCTTATAAAACTATTGGTAACATTACACAAGGAAGTAGTATATCATCACAAATCTTAATTGAGTACAACATAAAGTTCATATTCTTTATAATTGCTATTTAGTGTTATACAATGGTTGCTTTAAAAGTATAAAAATTTAAAAGATTGTTCATTTCTTGAAAATGTTGTTAATAATCGGGAACTTTTAGATGATACAATGTCCTCGAAATGGTAAAAAAAATAGTTTTAGTATCACTTAGAGGCTTTTGTGCTGGTGTTATTAGAGCAATAGATATAGTAGATCTGGCTTTAGATAAGCTTGGTGCTCCTATTTATGTACGACATGAAATTGTGCATAATGAGCATGTAAAAAAAGATTTTGAATCCAGAGGTGTTGTTTTTGTTGATGAGCTAAATGAAGTTCCTGATGGGAATTGTGTTATTTTATCTGCCCATGGTTCGGAAACTCGAGTTTATAAAGAAGCTAAAGCTAGAAACCTTGCAATAATAGATGCTACTTGTCCCTTAGTAATTAAAGTTCATATGGAGATGATTAGTGCCTGGAAAAAAGGATATAAAGTTATTTATATTGGACATAAAGGACACCAAGAAGTAATTGGTGCTACTAGTCATGTACCTGGTGATTCATGTTTTCTTGTTGGTTCTGTAAGTGATGTTGAGAGTTTGCCATCCAATCTGGAGAAAATCTTTATATCTACACAAACTACTCTATCTATCGATGATACAAAAGAAATAATTGATGCTTTAAAAAAACAATATAAAGAAGTTTCTCTTCCCGCAGCACAAGATATTTGTTATGCTACACAAAACAGGCAGGATGCTGTAAAGGAGTTAGCAAAAGTTACGGATTATATTCTAATTATCGGTTCAAAAAACTCTTCTAATTCATGCAGGTTAGTTGAAGTAGCTAAATTGGCAGGAACAGATGCAGAATTAGTTCCTGATCCATATACTTACATTGTGCCTGAACATTTGCATGGAAAAATTATAGGTGTAAGTTCAGGAGCTTCTGCTCCTGAAGTCCTTGTTGAAACTCTGATTAACAAACTTGTTGCACCTGTAGAAATATTAAATTTGAAAGAAGAAAATGTAAGCTTTAAATTACCAGATATGAATAACCTTCAAAGACCACAAATTATGCTTAAATAATTAAAATGAAAATTGCTTTTTCCTTAGCATTTGTTTTTATTCTAAGTTTTAGCTGTATAATCCCGATATTTGCAAAAGAAACATTTGATAATGATTTAGGGTTATGGACAGCTATAAATGTAAATGCCCCCATTACAGAGAAGTTTCAAAGCAGGTTTCAGCTTAGTCCTCGCTGGCTTGACAATGGTACTGATTTTAATCAACTTATATTACATGCTTTACTTGGTTATAAATTTAATAAACATATTTCATTCTTTCAAGGATATGCCTGGAACACCATTTATATTCCTCATTTTAGGAGAGAACAAAGACCTTATCAGGACCTAATCATTTCTCATAGCATACGTAAAACTACCTTGGAACATCGGTTTCGGCTGGATGAGCGGTTTTTGCAAGATATTGAAGGGATTTCATTGCGAGCAAGATATAGACTTAAAGGAAGCTATCCCCTTGATAAAAAAGAAAAATGGTCTTTAGTTTTATTTGATGAGCTATTCATAAATTTAAACTCTCATTTTGGTGGACCACAAGCAGGCATTGATCAGAATCGTATTTATGCAGGGTTAAATCGCAAGTTTACAGAAAATATAAATGCTGATTTAGGATACCAGCTACAACACTCTCACGGAAAAGGTTCTCAAATTGATCACTTAAATCACTTTATATATTTCTTTATTAATTTTTCTCTACCCACACTATATTCAAAGTTATAAATTATTTTAAGCTAAAGATCTTTGCAAGCTCAATAACAAAGCCATTTTTACCATTTGATCTATTGTTTGCAATTTGATAGCCCGCATATAGTACAAGTGCTGGATTAAAAGCATAAGAAAATCCTGGAATTAAAAATCCATTCGAATGCTTTCCAGAATACCAGTCCATAATAATGCTAAGTTTTTTTGTGACGGGTTGCTCTATACCTGATATATTGCAAATTACATCTCTTCCAAACAAAACATTAGTACCAATAAACACACCAGATGTAATTCTTGTTTGAAGTCTTGGTAGTCGTGTACTTAAATGTGAATAGGTATAACCACCAACCCCATTTCCTTTTAAAGAAATCGGGATTAAACTTCCAAAAGTAAATTTGGTCTCTGTTTTTTCATGGAGTGGTAATGCTGTTTTAAATCCTACTCCCAAAACCTCATTGTTTATATTTTTTGTACCTACACCAAAAAGTGTAAGATCTAGCTCCGTATATTTCCCTATTCCATAAGCTCCATAATTAGTAAATAGCCCAAAATCATCAGAGAACTGACTTTCATGTTGAACAAAGATTTTGTTCTTTTCCGTTATATCAGCAGATGGCACGTTAAAAATAGTTTGTTGAGCAGAGACACTATCACAAAAGCTAATTAAAATGCTACTTAATACAAGTACAAATATTATTAAATTATTTTTTCTAAGCATTAGTATAGTATTTCAACAATCCTATTTTGTTTCTACTTACCGCCGGTTTTTTCGCTGTGCTCCCAAACCCGGCTTTCCAGAGTGCTTTCAATCTGTTATTTATAATACATTACGATTTTACCGAGTTTCTTATAATTTGGGGGATAAAATCTTACCTTATAAGTTGGTTACTTAGAAATATTACACTAGCTGGGTAGCAACCTTATTTTTTACATAATGAAACAAAATTTACATCTGTTTTGTATTAAATACTGATACTATATTAGATATTACATAGGAGGATTTATGAAAATAGCATGGATACAAATCTTAATTTCTCTAATAATAGGTGGGCTATTAGGTTTTAATTATAATAACTTTAATCCTACCAAGGGTTGTAAAAATTGTTGGCAAAAATGTCATCAAAGTGAAGGTAGGGATGATTGCCATGGTTGCGCCAAAAGCTGTAAGAAAAAATGCATGCTTGAAAAGCTTAGTAGAAAGCTTGATTTAACACAAGAGCAAAAAACAAAAGTTTCAGTAATTCTAGACGATAAGCATAAAAAGATGATGGAATTTAAAAAAGAATTGGAACCAAAGTTTAAAGAACTTCATAACACTGCAAACCTAGAGATCAAAAAGGTTTTAACTGAAGAGCAGCAACCAAAGTTTGATGAAATACAAGCAAAGTGGGACAAGAAGAAGAAAGAACGATGGTAAAATATAACCCAATAACAACACACCAGGTTAAGGTTAGAAAGAAGGAAGTATGGGATTATCAATTTCAAAAGTAACAATTGTTGGTGCTGGGAATGTCGGTGCTGCCTGTGCACAAAAAATAGCAGAAAAAAATATAGCTGATGTTGTTTTATTAGATAGAGTTGCTAACACTGCACAAGGTAAAGCTTTAGACTTAAGCGAAGCTAGTCCTATAGAACTTCATAATAAAAAAATAACTGGGACAAGTTCTTACGATACAACAAAAGATTCAGATATAGTAGTTATCACTGCAGGGGTGCCAAGAAAACCTGGAATGAGTAGAGAAGATCTTTTAAAAGTAAATGGTGGGATTGTAAGTGATGTTACGACTGAGGCAATTAAACACTCACCTGGCTGCATGATTATTGTAGTGTCAAACCCACTAGATGTTATGACTCACCTTGCATGGCTTAAAAGCAAACTTCCTGACAACAAAGTCATGGGCATGGCTGGGGTCTTAGATTCTGCACGGATGAAATATTTTATTGCAACTGCATTGAATATTTCAGTAGAAGATATTCAAGCAATGGTTCTTGGCGGACATGGAGATCAAATGGTTCCACTCCCCAGATATTCTACTGTTGCAGGGATTCCAGTTCTTGAACTCTTGCCACCTAAAACAATTATTGAAATTAATGAAAGAACTAAAAATGGTGGGGCTGAAATAGTAAATCTTCTAAATACAAGCTCATATTATGCTGCAGGTAGTTCAGTAGCAAGTATGGTAGAAGCAATTGTTCAAGACAAAAAAAAGATTATCCCTGTTGCGGCACACTTAAATGGACAATATGGACTTAAAGATGTTTTTATAGGTGTTCCAGTAAAGCTTGGTAAAAATGGTATCGAAGAAATTATTGAATTAAAGCTTGCTCCTGAAGAACTAGATGCACTAAAGAAAAGCGCTGAATTAGTTAAACAAAACGTTGATAAGCTTACAGAATTGGCTTTGGTTTAAATTTAAGCAGGCTCTTCTGGAATAGGCTCTGTAAGCCATTTCATTGCACGTTCTGTTACTTGATCTATATCAGTGATTATTGGTCGTGGTTCATAAACGACATGAAGTCTATTAAGCATTCCTGGAGGATACATTGTAATACTCTCATTGGTATTCTTTTTAAAACATGCTAATGGTAATTCCAAAGTATTTCCATCTACAAAAACCTCATGACGATTCTGAAGCGCAATTCTTATTTTTTCAGCAATGTCCCAGCTACTACGAAGACTTAATTGCCAGTTTGCAGTTGTAGCCTCTTTATCTACATAAAATAACTCAGTTACATCCGCAGAAGTAGGTTCTCTGTTACTAAAAACCTCTTTGAGGGCTTCATGTTTTTCTTTTACAGCGTTTAGTTTTTTTAAGAAATCTTGTGTTCCTGACCAGCTTGTGAATAGTACAGTGTTACCAACAACTTTAAACATTAGTTACCTCCAAAAACTTAATTATTAAGTTCAATATATTGTAAACTAACCCAAACTTAAATAAGTTAAGAAAAAAAAGTTTCTACCTACCGCCGGTTTTTTCGCTACGCTCCCAAAACCAACTTTCCATAAGTACTTCCAGGTTGCCATTTATAATGCCTTACAGATTTTATCGAGTAAATCGAATAAAATCTTACTTTATAAGTTATTTACTTAGAAATATTACGCTAGCTGAATAGTAACAGAAAAAACTTTATTTGTATTCCCAGATTACTTATACAAATATTTTTCTAATCTTTAATTAGTTGTGGAAGTGTTATAAATAAGCTAATAAGAACAGCATGGTTTAATCTATCTATTTTAGGGCTTTGTTGATTTATATATTGAAGCTGGTATCCTGTTTCAACTTTTACATTTTTATTAATTACTCTAGCAATGCCAGTATAAAATCTGTTTTGATCAATTCCTGCTTGCGGTCCACCAAAATGAGAGTTTAAATTTACAAACAATTCATTTGCAAGAACCAATTCCCACATTTGTTTATTTCCAAGCGAATAAATGCCTTTTACAGAATGTCGCCCTCTAATTGAAACACCTTCTATATCTTGTATAAAGCGTTCCTCTAATCTAGTTCTATTCACAAGAAGCCATTTACCAAATCTATTCATTAAAAGTACTTGTTGCCATGGTCTTTGCTCTCTTAAAAACCTATCAGAATAATATGTACTCCATGCATGCCCAGCCCACAAAGACAACTTATCATTTATGTTATAGCCAATAGAAGGACGAATCACAAGTTGATTAAGTGCTGTAACATTGTCTTGGAGTCGTGTATTTATTTCTAATCTGCTCTCAACTTTTTTATTTATTGGTAACTCTAAATAAATTGGTGCCCATAAACCCAAGTCATTTTCTACTGCATAAGCATTCTCTTTGCAATTTAAAAAAACATAAAAAACTATAATTATTATGCAGCAGAAAATCCTCATATATTGTAGAGACTTTTATAAATCAGCTTTGTTCTTAAAACAAACAGGTTTTACAAATTTGAAGGTTATAACTAAAACAACAGCATAGAGTAATGTTTTGTTGACAAAAACATTAAAAAACAAGTACGATTAACTTTTTGAAATTAGGAGACAAAATATGAAAAATAAAATAATAAGTTCATTTCTATTCGTTACTTTATTGTTAGTGTTTTCACAATTATCAGCATCTTGCGCTGATTCATTAAAAATCGGATCAGGTAATTTTAAACCAAGTGGACCAGTTGTTGCATCTATTGTGGGGAATGGTATATCAGTTAATTTTGCAGGCAGAGTAGGAACTCGCATAGGAACATCAGTACTTCTATTTAATGTTACAGCAGATAAAATTCAACCAGGAGCAGAGTTTGATGTGGTTACAAAACAAGCACAGGTTGGACAAGTACATGTATTATTTACTGATCAAACCATAAGCAGAAGTGGTGCAAGCAAGCTTATTGCAAGTGATGATGAGTCTACTGCAACTGGAAAAATAAAAATTATTTCAGGGAACTCAGATAAATTTACTTTTTCAATAAGTGCTCAATTTAAAAATCTTCTTCAAAGAGTATCAAATCCTCTTAAAGGAAATATTAATGGAACTGACTCAAGATTTAATAAGCCAGTTCGAATGTCTGGGAAATTAACTGCGTCTAAGATTTAGTCTTATTAAACATCTTCTTCGCCAGCCTTGTAGATTATTTCTTTAATGGTTTCCTTGTCTTTTATGTTTGCATAAATATGTTTTGGTTCAAAAAACTTTTGTGCAATTAATGTTGGAATTACAGCACTCAAAATCTCTGTTGTAACCAGAATTGAAAACTGAACTTTGTCAATAATTCCTGCACTAAGAGCATATTGAGAAAATATTATTCCAAAAGTCAAGCCAGTACTCATTAAAAGTGTTGTAAACATTGCTTCTTTAGGGATATATTTGTTTGCAAAGGGTAAAACACCAATTATTTTTGTAATGATTTTTACAAAGAAAATCCCAACTAATAACCAAATGTTTTTTCCTAAGGTAGAGAAAGAAATGTTTAAACCACCTTTTATGAAGAAAAAGGGATTAAGCATGGTAAATGCTATAGCTCTAAAACGAGTTTGTAGTTCATTGTTTTTACTTTTAAAATAATCTGACATGGTAAGCCCAAGTATAAAAGTAGGTAATATTGCATGATTGTTTCCCAGTTTTGCTAACCACATTAGGCTAAATAATACAAAAAATAAAAACTTTAGTTCAGGCTCAACAACTTTAAAACCAAAAGACAGTGTCATTTTATTAATTATTTTTGGTGTAAAAACTATTGCAAGAATTGAAACAATGATAAAGAGTAAAGTAAACCAATTGAAGTGTACAAAAAGAATACTTAAAAATATGACGCTAAATAAGTTTGTAATAAAACAGCTTGTCATAAGTAGCTTACCCAATTCACTTTTCACAAGTCCTGTTTCAACGAGTAATGTATAAATTACAGCAATTGAGGTTGTTGAAAGTACTAAACCTACAATCTCTGAAGATTTAATAGACCAATGAAAAAAATAGTAAACGAATAAAAAGCCCCCAATAAATGGTACGAGAAATGATATTCCACCTATTACGAAGCTCTCTTTCAGTTTTGCTTTTAGAACTAGGATATTAACTTCTGTACCAGCAAGGTAAGTTAAAACAATTCCACCGAATTCACCCAGATATTTAATCCACTCTGTTTGATAAAGCCCAAGATAATTACCAGCAATAGCTCCTAAAATAATCTCGAGAAGAGCTGCTGAAATCATGAATCTTATTGAGAGAAAGCTGCTTAAAAAAATTAAACTACCAACTAATAGTGCATTATAAATATCCATAAAAATAGCTCCTACCTTTCTTTTTAAAGTTAGTAGAAGCTATTAACTAGCTTGCTAGTGGTTTTGTCTTTTACTTAAGACAAGGCGAGCTTCATCGCCAGAAAGTTTTATAGACTTTATTGTATCAAAATAAAATAGTAATATTACTATTTCTTTAATCTGATTTGAAAAGCCCCGCCTTTTTCTAACACTAATTTATCTTTATCAAAATATTTAGTAAATCCTTCTTCATGATTGTCATGTGCAAAAGCTCCAAACTCATGTAAAAAACTACTTAAAACAGTAAGGTAAGTAGTAACGTGTACACCTCCTTTTTTAATTACTTTTGTAATTTCAGATGCAGCTTGCTGACGTTGAGAAGGAGTAAAGTAATTACCATCAAATACATTAGTATGATAAACAAGATCCATAGACTCTTCTAACTCTTTTGGTAGTTCAAGAGTATTACTGATATATCCATAAATTGGTGGCTTTATTGGACCATTCGTTCGCTTATATTCTTCCAGGTCTTTATCTATTTGGATGAAATTATCTTTTCGTATATCAACTATATGTATTGAAGCAACATCTGGAAACAATTTGATAAATTCTAAGATTTCACCGGCTCCTTTTCCTGGTCCTATAATTAAAATCTCTGCATCTTTGAATTTAGTTTTAAACGAAGAATCTCCCCTTTGAATAATTCTATTTAAAACTTTTGCATATTTTGTAAACCCTTTGTTTATATGTGGCGCAGATTTATATTTATGTTCAGTGTCATAGAGTATTTCAGGGGATTTTCCACTGACCCAATAACTATTACTATTGCTGTTACTATATTTTCTGCTAATTGCCTCTAATTGATCTTGTGGTATATCATATCTCAATAAAATATTTTTGAAAGGTTGTAAATTAGGAGATAGTACTTCCCACCTTGATTTAGTTATTGTTGGATTAGTGTTAGGATTATTAAATTTTTCGAGTGGTCTTATACCATTAGCAATAGCTATTCCTATAATATTTTTGATAACTGTAAGTGATTCATTTGAGCTGCTATTAGGTACAGTTGGTGTAATGTCTAATTCTGTAGCTGGTTGAGTTATTTGTGGACTGTGTGTAGCAGAAGGAATTATCTCAGGTAATATTATTTTTGAAGTTAACATAGAGTTTTAAAGTTTTTTTAATTAGCTATCCATCTTAATTAGAGCAAACTAAAGCATTGATAATCAATGGATTCTGATTAATCTTTTCTAAAACCGTTTTCTTTACATAGGTAAAAGTGTCTGAAAATTATAAAATCTTGCTTTCTTAATTAAGAACCTTAAAAAGATTTAATCTTTTCAACCCCAATTGAGATAAGTCTTAAAAGGGACTTAGAGACAAAGTCCGAATTAAGTTGAAGAGAGTATAAAGGTCATATTTACATACCGGATTTGGCTTATTGAGACAAAGAACAATGGTTACACCAGACAAAAATGGAGTATAAAATATTTTTCTAACGGTAAACAAGAAAAGACAACTCTAGTACTTAGCTATCACAAGCATCACCAATTCCGTCATTATCGCTATCGGCTTGACTAGGATTTGGTGTGAATGGACAATTGTCAACACTATTGAGTATTCCATCACCGTCTAAATCTAAATCATTCGTTGAATCACAGGCATCACCAATTCCGTCATTGTCATGATCCGCTTGAGTAGGATTTGGTGTAGTTGGACAATTGTCATTATTATTAGGTACTCCATCACTGTCTATGTCGGGATTTGAATCATTTATTGGATCACAGGCATCACCAAGTCCATCATTGTCACTATCAGTTTGAGTAGGATTTGGTGCGAATGGACAATTATCAACGCTATTGAGTATTCCATCGCCATCTAAATCTAAATTATTTGTTGAATCACAGGCATCACCAATTCCGTCATTGTCATGATCCGCTTGAGTAGGATTTGGTGTAGTTGGACAATTATCAATGCTATTGAGTATTCCATCACCATCTATGTCTGGATTGTTTGTTGGGCAAGCACCAGTTTGAGGATCACAAGTACCACTGGCATCACAGGTTACTGGATTACCTTCAGTACAAACACCATTTTGACAAGTGTCAGATTGAGTACAAGCATTACCATCGTCACAAGCTGAACCGTTAGCTGCAGGTGGATTTGAACAAGTACCAGTAGCAGGATCACAAGTACCAGCATTATGACATTGATCTTGAGCTGTGCAGACTACACCAGCACAAAGATTAGTTGGTATGTCACAAGCTCTTCCTGCCCAGTTTTCATTACATTTACAGATAGAACGGTCATCATGACTGTCATCTTTATCATCATGGTTATTATGCTCATCGTCATTTTTGTGGTTATTTACTACGGTACATTGTCCATTTATACACTTTGGACGACATTCTGGAATATTACAAATTTCTCCAAACCAATGTGGTTTACAAATACATACCCCTGTTCCATTTATGCCATCATCACACATTCCATGTTTTGAGCAATTACATTGAGTACAATTCGGACCATAATATCCATTTTGACACATTGAACTTTTTATTTTTACATCATTTTTTTCTTTTGAAATTGCACTTAATCTTTGACTATTAAATTGCATAAATAAAATTAGACCCGTAATAAGAAAAATATATAATTTGTTTGTTTTCATTTTAAATATTCCTTTTTTTAAGAACCCTATAATTGAATCTAGTTATCATAAACTTATTTGATTTAATAAAGCATTTAGGAATGCATCTTATAAAAGAATTGGTATTTAGTAAATAACAAAGAACCAAAGCTACTGTGCAAGCGAGGTTTGGTTTTTTATAAAGGTTCAAACAAGTTGAACGAGCCTCGCCCTGAAAGGGTGGAAACTAAGTTAAGAGAGTATAGAGGTCATATTTATATCCCAGATTTAGCTCCTGCTGCATAAAACTCAAAATCAAAAAGTTTAAAAAACGGTATAATTTTTGCTTAAGATACAATTAAACAATTTATGAAAGTACGTCTGCCAGATGATCCAGATAAATTCATTAGGGTTGTAGGAAAAGGCCCTGATTCTTTTAGTGTCTGTGAGGACTCAGAATCTGCAACAGTTATTCCAAAAAACTTTCAAGTTGTGCTTATAAATACTGCCCTTAAACAAAAATTGTTTAGTGTAATATTTGAACTTTTAGAGAATGGAAAAGAGGTTACTGTTGACTTTGGCTCTCCAACTACTCAAACAAATTACTTTGTGGCAGAACTTGTTGCCTCTGATACTACTGACTATTTTAAGAGTGAGTATGGAATTCTTATAGAAGTAAATAAAAACAAAGAGGATAGTTTAGCTTCTGCTGCTATTTTCAAAAAAATTGAAGAGAACCAGATTTATGAAGATAATCTTTTAGATGACTTTAACACCTCATCATTTTGTAAGAGCTTTTTTGAAGAAAATTATTTGGGTACCTGTGATGGAGCTGATTTTGGCAAGGATAATGTTACTGTTCGGGCTGGGGATTATAACTGGATTGCAATTTTACATTCTCCCTTTATGCAAGTAGTCCAACATAAAAAGATTTTAAATATTCCTCAGAACAATACACCCAATTCAGTAAAATATGATCCAAATGGTTTATTTATATATCTTAACGAAGAAAGAAATGAAATTGAAATTATTTTAAATGGAGAAAAAAACATTGAGGATGAGCTTTTACAAAATACTGCAATAGTCCCATTAGTAGTACATGCTTTAAAAAATAATTATTCTGTAGCACTAAATTTTGGTTTTGAAGATTCTAGTCAACTAAACTATCAAGTTCACCAATCTGAATTGTTTGAAAGTATTGATCAGTCCTATAGGGTGGAAGCTTGTTCAAATCTATCAGTTAGAGTAGAAGAAAGAGAAGAAGTGGGTAATATGTTTACTTGTGTGGTTTTAACTCCAGCTTAAATCAGACCGGCAAGATTTTAGGCAAAGCACTATCCTTTAGTAGAACTCGGGACCCATTCCACCCCAAGGAAGTGTTTGCTTATTTTTAAAAGTTCAGACAAATTGAACTTTCCTTAATGTTAATGCTCTGGTTGGATCGGATTTACTGGGTGAACCAGATAAATCCTCTAATTGCAAGAGAGTTAGAATTAGCTTTTTAACTATCGGGCTGGCGGGATTTGAACCCACGGCCTCTACCACCCCAAGGTAGCGTTCTACCAAGCTAAACTACAGCCCGATAAAAAGCTAATTAATTTCAGTTTGCAATTTATTGAAAAGTTCAAGTTAATATTATATCTCTTGCATTGGTAAACAAGATAAAAGATATAACTATATTATTCTATAGCACTATTTAAGTGGCTCAATGATTTTATCTCCTTTAGCACATTGCAGACAGCTAGCTCCACCAATATCTTTTGTGGCTCCTCTATCTAAAAATTTTTAACTCCTTCTATAGAAACATTTTCTTGTTTTGATAATATAGCAATCAATTGCTCATTTAAATTTTTTCATGCCTAATGTATTTTAAGGTACAATTCTATTTCCTGTTTTTGAAATATCCATGGTCATAAAGCTTTTCTTTCTGGTAGACGTATAGCTCTTTGGCTTAAAGTATAAAATATTACACATCGCTATAATTTTTGTTTTTTTATCTTGCTTTTACATATAATATTAACTCTATAATTAGTGATTCCATTTTTCACATAATCAAGTCAAACATATTGCAGTCAGTTAGCTATTCGGTTACTATTATCACCAGTTTGTAAACACTGTGTAGCAGTATAGATAAAAGATTAGGAGAAAAGAATCATGAATCTATCCAAGGTATTAGGAGCTACCTTAATAGGAGCTACATTGGCAAGCGCTGGATGTGATAAGGGAAATACCGAAGATGCCAAAGAAGAGAGACAAAGACATCTTGCAGAGAATAAAAAATGGAGAGAACAACGTCAAGCTAAAATTGATGAATCTGCAAAAGCCATTTACCCATTAGAAAAAATCAGACATTTAATACATGGTATACATTTATTTGATCAAAACAAAAATGAAGTACTAGAACCAAATGAAATAGACCTTTTTATAAAGGTTGAAATAAATTCCAGCACCAATAAATATACAAATGAAGGGGAGAAAAGATTGTCAGATTTAATTGCTTTGCTACGTGAAAAATCTCACTTTACAGTTTATAAACCTGAAGATGCTAATTCTAATTATTTAATTGTTGATTATGACTACCGCCCCAATAATATAACTAAGACTATTCAGAATTTAGAAACTAAGCTTGAAGAATACAAAAAAAAGCATCTTGATCAAATAGATTCAGAGATTCAAAATAGAATTCAAGGTACTGTAAAAAACATGATAACAAAATAAGCAAAAGGACTAGTTTGTGAAAATATTGAGACTGCCACTTTTACTTACTACATTAGCTACACCATTGGTAACAAGTGGGTGTTTTAAAAATGAAGATAAATCTAACAATGTTCAAATAGTAAAACCAGTTGAAGCTGTTATAAAAACTAAAGAAGTTATTGATGAACAAAGAAAAGCTTTAGAAAAACAAGAGCGTACACTTGCCCTTGAGTTGGAAATTTGGTCCAGCTATACTACTGATGCTCTTGTTTATGTACACATGTTTACAGAGGATCCGAAAGAGGCTATTGAAGCTCGTCAAAGAGGTTTCAAATTAATTCGCATAAATGAAGACTTTATAAATGAAACCGGAAACAACTTTGATATTAAAAAGCCAAATGAAGATCAAGTGGAAGCCTTTAAAAGAGTTATAAACTATGCAGATAAGTCAGTTCTAATGTATGAAAAGTATATTAATCTTCCACTCGATATTCTATCTACTAAAATTGAGAAATATTTAAGAAGTGAAACCCCAAAGCTTACAGAAGAAGAAATTATAGAAAGAAAAAAAGACAAATTAGAATCTTACCAAGGATATAAGGATAGCTGTCAGAAAATTATTAAACAAAAAGAGAACCTAATAAAAACCATAGAAATTTTTAATGAAGATGCAAATACAGCCAATCAACCAGCTTATGAACCTGTTTGGGGGCTAAATATAGGTAGGCTAAAAGAATTGAAATCAATTAAATAATAAAGGAGAAACATATGAAGTTATTTAGAGCATCGGTAGTACTTGCAGGATTAGCTGGAACACTTGCAGTTAGCAGCTGTATACAAGATGATAATAAACCACAAATCGTAAAAGTTGCTAATGCAAAGACCAAAGATATTATAGATGTTGAAAGAATAGAGTTGAAAAAGAAAGAAGGTGACCTTGTTAAAAAACTTGATCACTGGACACAGTGGCTAGACATTGTATGTTCCAATCTAAGAGATGATGAAAAGATAGACGATCCTTATGTAGAGTTAAATTTTGCACATCAGGAATTTTTAGATACTATAATAGGTCCTTGTGGAGGGGGTATTGTTCCACCTGAAACTGCTCTGGAGAAAGTAACTGATGAGGTAAAAAGAATAGCTAGATCAATCGTCCCTCCTAAAAGACAAAAAGCTGATTTTCGTGTTCAACCAAGTAAGGATCAAGTAGGTGCTTATATTAAGCTAAT
>JAHFBD010000026.1 GCA_023250175.1 Candidatus Melainabacteria bacterium | reverse complement strand
TGGTACTGTAATAGATCCCAAAATATTAATTGATGAGCTTACAGATTTAATTGCTCGTGGAATTAATGTAAAGGGTTTAAAGGTAAGTATTGCTGCACATGTAACCATGCCATATCATCTTGCAATTGATCAGGCTGAAGATCGTGGGCGAGGTACAAAAAAAATTGGGACGACTGGACGAGGTATTGGTCCGACATATGCTGATAAAGCAGATCGTTTTGGGATTAGGATGTCAGATTTAATTGAACCTAAAGAATTAGAAGAAAAGATTAACTGGCTTGTACCAAGAAAAAATGTAATTTTAGAAAGACTTTACTCTCTTCCTCCCGAAGATCCTAAAAAAATATTTGAGGATTATAGAGCCTATGGTGAAAAACTGAAGCCTTATGTAGTAGATACATCAGCACTTATTTTTGATGCGATTAAAAATAAAAAAAATATTCTATTTGAGGGTGCACAAGGAACCCTTCTTGATCTTGATCATGGAACCTATCCTTATGTAACCAGCTCAAATCCTGTTGCTGGTGGAGCATGTATAGGAGCAGGTATCGGACCTACATCGATTGATCGGGTAATAGGGATTACAAAAGCATTTACAACAAGAGTAGGTGAAGGACCATTTCCTACTGAAGTTTTTGGTAGAGAAGCTGATGAATTAAGAGCCGCAGGAACTGCATGGGCAGAGTTTGGCACTACGACAGGACGTCCACGCCGTGTAGGATGGCTGGATTTGGTTTTATTAAGATATGCCGTCAGGATTAATGGTCTGGATTGTTTAGCTCTTACAAAATTAGATGTTTTGGATAACCTGGATGAAATAAATGTCTGTGTAGCATATGAAGATAGTTTAACTGGTGCTAAATATTATGATTTACCATTAGCTGCCGGTATATTTAAACGAGTTAAACCTATCTATGAAACATTACCAGGCTGGAAAACATCTGTTAATGCATGCAGATCCAGAAATGAGCTTCCAGCTAATGCACAAAAATATTTAGATAGAATCCAGGAATTATTAGAAACCTCAATTGCAATTGTTAGTGTTGGACATAAGCGAGACCATACTATAATTATTGAAGATCCTATTCATGGTCCAAAGAGGGTTTTACAAACAACAGAGAATAAATGACAAAAGATCTGTCTCTAGAATTAAACTATAAATCTACTCAGCATGCAGCAGTTCGTACTAAAGAATACTTATACAATCAACTATTTCCATATATTGGAAATAAAAGAAAATTGTTGCCTTTAATTTTTGAAGCAATTGAACAAACAAATGTTACAGAAGGGTTATTTGTAGATTTTTTCAGTGGTGGTGGTATTGTATCCCGCTTAGCAAAAAAAACAGGTTTTAAAGTTATTTCAAATGATTGGGAGCCCTATTCTTTTTTTTACAATCATGCATATATTGAGCAGAATAATTATCCTCTATTTAAAGAACTTGGAGGGATAAACAAAACATATAACTATTTAAATGGTTTGGAAGGTATTCATGGCTATATAAGTGAATATTATTGTCCCTGGGATGACAGTAATCCCGACATAAAAAAAGAACGAATGTTTTATACACATAAAAATGGAATGAAGATTGATGCTATTCGAGAAAAAATATTTGAGTGGGAAAAAACAAAAAAAATCAACTTACAAGAAAAATCAATATTGCTTGCATCGTTTGTTTATAGTGCAAGCTATGTTAGCAATACAAGTGGTGTATTTAAAGGGTTTCACAATGGCTGGGGAGGGAAAACCAAAACTGCACTGTATAGAATACTAAGTGATATTCAGCTAATCCCACCAGTTTTGTTTAACAATGATAAAAAAAACAAAGTTTATCAAACTGATGCACAATTATTAGCGCAAGAATTATCTGATAAAGAAAAGATAAGCATTGCCTACTTAGATCCTCCTTACAATCAACATCCTTATGGAAGCAATTATCATATTTTAAATACTATTGCACTGTGGGATAAACCTAAAACAAATAAATCAATTTTAGTTAATGGGAAGAAGCTAAATAAAAGTGCTATAAGAACTGATTGGCGGACAAAAAGAAGATCAGCTTACAACTATAAAAATGAGGCTTTGTTTGCGTTAGATAAACTAATTCAAACAATAAACTCAGATTATATTTTATTAAGTTATAGTACAGATGGCATAATGGATTTAAAAGAAGTATTAGAGATATTAGCAACTAACGGTAAACTTTCTATGGTTACAAAATCTTATAAACGTTACAGAGTTAGTACTCAGCGCATGTCTAAAAAACCTTATAATGTAGAAACTGTTTTAATATTAGATAAAAACAAAACTAGTTCAAGAGGCATTGTGAGTAAGCTTTGGGATGAATTTGTAAAACAGGACAAGTGGCTTAGTGATAAGCATTAACCTTTATTTTTCTAAAAGTATCACCGTTACTGTATAAGATAGTTCTAACCCCAATTACCCCAAGATGTTTTTTCCTTCTTTTATCTAATTCCATTTCATAACTCACAACACCATATTCAAAAAAATGACTTACAAAATTTGCATTTTTAATTTGTTTTCTGTAAGATCCACGATTTTTTCTAGGGTATAGGATATCTGCAATTACATTTGCTTCTTGCTCAGTAATCATATTTTTTTTAACTCTATTTCCTTTTGGTCTTGCGGTTTCAGAAAAGGATTTTCCATCTTTATATATTGCTTCTACTTGCCATCCAAAGAAGGATGACTGATAAACTTTTTTTCCTATGAAATTTCTTTTTCCGTCAGAATATTCTTTTGAACTTATTTCTCCACCAAATTGTTTTTTATTTGCATTGACATCATTGTTTAGAGATGCATGCACAGGTGATGTAAACAAGCTAACGATAAATAAAAATAATAAAGTTCCTAGCTTAATCATGCCTGATTCTCTAGTTCTCTGACTTCTGGTTTTCTGATTTCTGATTCTCTGCTCTTGCCCAAAACCCAACCGTAAAAATATACGCATAGCAAGCAAAAGCTACCAACATTCCCATATGCCAGTTTGGCTCGGTAGGTGAACCAGTAATCTCAGAAATTTTAGCAATAACCGGTCCTATAACAGCACCTCCAATAATTGCAGTACAAAGTATGCCAGAAATAATGCCCGAGTATTTTTTATCATATGAGTTCATTGCTAGACCATAAATTGATGGAAACATAATTGAAATAAAAAATCCTACAAAAGGAAATGACCACAGAGAGATGTTTAAATTAGGACAGAAAACCGCACCTGATAAAGCAATGGCAGCACCCGAAATAAAAATTTGAATTGCTTTTTTCGTAGGTATTTTATCTAGGATAAAACCACCAACTAATCGTCCGAGAAGTAATCCAAACCAATAATTCCCAATTGCCGAGTTTGTAGCAGCTTCAGCAGTATTCCCTAGAGTAGTTGAAATATTATGAACATCTTCTAAAAACAGTGCGATATTATTTGCTACACCAACTTCTACTCCTACATAAAGAAAAATAGCAATGGTATAGAAAATCATTAATGGATCTTTTAGTAAAACGGCAAAACTTCCTTTATCCTTTTCAGCTGTGTCTTCTTTTTTTTCTTCAGGATATTTTGGGGTAGCTAAACTAATAAGCATAATTAATGAAACTACTGAAAATATCCAGTATGCATAATTCCATGCCAGTCCACGTTCTTTAATAAGGGTTACTGCATAAGGTGCAAGTGTAGAACCAACACCAAATAAAACCATAAATAAAGTTAAGTTCCGAGAATATTTTTCTGGATTACTGATTTGTTTGACAAGAGGGTTTGCAGCAACTTGTATACCAGTAATTCCAACTCCACAAATAAACATGCTTACCATATTTGCAAAATAACCAGGTATAGCAGCAAACATTAAGACTCCAACGGTAGTTATAAGAGACCCAAGTAATAAAGTAGCTTTTGTCCCCCACTTATTAATTAGGATTCCAAAAGGTACAGACATTAAGCCATAAGCAATAAAAAATACAGATGCTAAAAAACTAGAGGCTGATCCACTTACGTGATACGTTTCTTTTATTTTAGGAACAATTGCCCCAGCTACATTTGTAATAGCGCCAAATGCAAAGTAAGCAAATGCTAATGAAATTAGAAGGAGTAAATAGTTGTTTTTTGTTTTGTTCATAGTCTTATTTGTTTTTGTTTTACCTTAATTAATAGATGTACTTTAAGTTCTTAAATATATCATGATGAGATTTAACTTTAAAAGTTTAAGAAAAAAAAGTTACTAAGTAATGGTGAAGTAAGGTAGAATATTTCCAATTTCAAGGTTGTTTTACAAACCAATTTATAACTGGTTTAAGTATAAGAAGAACATATTTAAGGAGAAGCACTATGTCAACAATAAATGTAAATAACAAATTAAATTTACCTTATTTACCAGGCCTATTACATCATAACGATAAAGATTTTACAGATATAGATGGTGATGCACAAGTAGATCAAAATGCACTAGTTGATGACATGATGAAAAAAAGTGGTGGTGGAATGCTTGGGGAAAAAGGGCAAGAATTAGGTATATTCCAGAGAGCTATTTCGTACTCTTATATGGCAGTTAAAGATATGACGGCTGCCTTAGCTGAAAAACTATCACCAGAACAAGAAGAAAGCATGAAAGCCTTTAACAAGCTTGTAGGACTTGGATTAAGACCTAGTAAAACTACCATAGATAACTGGATAGAAGGATATTATGGTGCTAAGCCAGGAGATATTCCTCCTACTGTTCAAGGACTTTATAACTATGAGCAAAAGATCTGGAATGCTAAAGAAGCAGTAGCTAAAAATGTATTAGAGAATCCACAAGGCAAACTAAAAGAATGGATGGAAAAGTTAAACATTGCCCCTGGCACATTAAATGAAGCATTAGTAAACCCTTTTCAAGTAGACCAGGATGTTTATATATCTGAAGAAGTTCTCTTAAGAATGAAAGACCTGGGATTATTTAAGCTAAAGATACCCGCTCAATATGGAGGCTTGGGATTTAAACAAAAAGAATATGACAAGGTTTTACGTAACATGATTCATACGATGTCTGGAGCACTTGGAGGTGTTGTAAGTGCTCATAGTACTATTGGTTCAACCCCGCTTGTAAAGTATGGAACAGAAGCACAAAGAGAATATTACTTACCCCAAATTGCTAAAGGAGAAGGTCTTTGTGCATTTGGACTAACAGAACCAGAATCTGGTACTGATGCTGTGGATAAAGCAGAAACAACTGCAACACGCTCAGCTGATGGTAAAGATTGGATTTTAAATGGTAGAAAAGTATTTATTACAAATGCTCACAGATCAAGTTTGATGTTTGTTATGGCAAAAGTAGATGATGGAAGCGGTGATTTAAAACCAACTGTGTTTATAAAGGAATTGCCATTTAAAATTAGTGATAAAAAGGAAGACATAGATAGAAAGCGAAAGGAATTAGAAAAAGAAGGTGTTTATATTTCTAATCCACTCTTAGGTATGACTATTAGAGGTAGTAATCAAGCATATATAGAATTTCATAATGCTAAAATTCCTGCCGTAAATGAAACTGGAATTGAATCTATCCTTGGTGGGAAAGAGGCTATTGGAGCTGGTGCCAAGATTATATTTAATAGTTTAAACGCTGGGCGAGCAGGATTTGGTACTTTCTCTGCTGAAGCTGCTTCTGAAGCATTTAATTTGGCTTTGATAGAAGCTGTTCAAAGAAAAAGATTTGATATCTATGGTGGTACCTTGGCAGATTTGCCAAAAATAAAGAAATTTATTTCTGAGATGGCAGTTAAGGTTGCTGCATTAAATGCTGCTACAGAAATGACTACAGCATTAGTTGATAAATATCCAAATATGAATATCATTGCAGAAGCCGAAGCTATTAAAATCTTTGCTACAGAAGAAGCCTGGAATGTAGTGCAAATAGCCACCAAGACATTTGGTGGACAAGGAACAATGAAAGGTCAAGCCATAGAATTAATGTTCCGTGATTTATGGATACCACTTATAGTAGAAGGTGTGAACGATGCTTTAAGACAACATCTAGTAGGTGTAGCATCAAGACCAGCATTGAAAGATTCTGCATCATTAGGTGGAATGGTACGTTTAATGAAAAGTCGATTCCACTATGAGCAAGGTGATCTAGGTTTTATGGATGCCTTAAGAGTACAAAGAGCAACTAAAAAAGTTTCTTTTAGTGCATTAAATCTCGGGCGTAAGTATCAGAAACAAACAATTCTAAAACAAAATGAATTGATTAAACTTGCTGATAGGATTATTGAGCAATATGTTCGAACATCAGCACTATTAAAACTTAAAGATCCATTATTACCACTTAAAGAAAGAGCAGCGCTAGAGCAATATGTAGATAATGTAAAAAGTGGTAGAAGAGAATATCCTACTTGGATTGCAGATCTTTATATAGATGAAGCTAAGAAAACTGTTGTTAATGAAAAGAAACAAGTTAAAGAGTTGATTGAGGCGGGTACTTAATAAGCTTATTTCTTGCGTCATTGCGAGAAGCAATCTCAAAAGCGTTAGGAGATTGCCACGTCGATTCTTTCAGAATCTCCTCGCAATGACGGTTCTTGTTAGATTAATTTTCGTACGCGGTATAAAAACTATCTTAAAACTTTAATAGTATTTTTCTTAAACTCAAGTATCCTTGAGGGCTTTAAAGACATTTCATTTTTCTTTGCTTCAATGAAAAACTTTGCTTTCTTTAACAATGCTTTTTGTGGATAGTGATCACTTTCTCCAGAAAGGTTTGCACTGGTACTTGCTAAAACCTGCTCTGGACAATATTTTAAAAGTCCGAGAAGAAACTTATTTTTTGGTACTCTAATCCCAATTGTTTTAAATCCTTCATTTAAACATTTTGGTATGTTGTTTGATGCTGGAAGAATAATTGTCAGTGGACCAGGCCAATTAGTTTTGATTAGTTTTTGTAGTGCTTTGCTATATTTTACCCTTACACATACAAATCTTTGTAGTGCTTTCCAATTATAACCAAGTAGAATTAAAGGCTTTCCAGTCTCTCTTTTTTTTAGCTTATATATTTTTTCAATAGCAGACTTAGAATCATGTCTGCATACTAATCCATATACAGTATCAGTAGGAACTATAATTGGTTCCCCAGATAGTATTAAATTAAGTGCTTGCTTAAGGTTTGAAACCATAAGTTATATATTATATAGCAAACCAGTGTGTAACACGTCATTGCAACGAAGCAATCTCAAAAGCGTTAGGAGATTGCCACGCCTCATTTCATTCAGCTCGCAATGACGTTTCTTATTATATAATCCCAGCTTGTTTTTTTATCTTATCAAGTTCAATTCTAGCGACTTTCAACTCAGAGAGAAGAGTACTACAGCTTACACTATAGATACTAGCCCAAGAAGCACTAGAATCTGTTGGTACTCCAGGTCTTTGATAATATGTCCCATTATCAGTAGATTTTACTGTTACATATTTTTTTAATGCTGCACGTGCTGCTGCAAGTTTCAAATCTTCCACATCACAAGCATCTCTTGTTACAAATAAACCTTCCTCAAGCGGCAATAAAGCAAATGAGACACCATCTTTAAGTGGTAGTGATTCTAGTAATTGTTTCAAGCTATCATTAGATAATTCATCAACAGCTTCTTCTAGATTAACATCTTGTCCTAGATCTAGGATATCTTCAACAGCACTTTCCCTAGCAGTTTTTAATGTTAATATTCTTTGTGCTTCAGCAATATTTCTTCCTGTTTGAAGAGTTTTTCTTTCTTCTGGTAATAAGCACTTTGCTTTTGTTACTTTAACTGGTTCTGTATCCTCTGATATTACTTGTGGTGCAATTATCCCACCATTTTTAGTACCTAATGTAGGTTTAGTAGCAGTAATCGTTGTCATAATAAATCCCCCCTTAAATATAAAATTGTTATAGTTCTAATGTACCAAAACAAATTTACTTAAACAACCTTTGAATAAGAATCCTAATAAAGGTTTAATTTTTTGAAATTATAATCTTTATATTTTTTTTAGAAATAGTTTCCTGCTAAATTATAAAACAATCCTGTTTTTTACAATCTCAAAAGCGTTAGGAGATTGCCATGCTTCATTTCATTCAGCTCACAATGACGTTTTTTAAAGCTCTTTCATTAAGTAGGCTTATAAATCTTTGTAGTTTGTTTATTGTATTTTCATCAAAATAATGACTCATATTTGGTCTTTCACATGGACTACCAGCTATGTATGTTTCAAATGGATCAAATCTATTAGTTCTAATTCTTCTGTCTTTCGAATAGGGTGCTGGGGCAAGGTAGACATCTATACTTTTTAATCTTTTTGTTTCATCTTTTTCAGACTTATCATAAGCTTTCATTCCATTTTGAATAACCATATATCCTTTATCCATTATAGCTTCAAGATCTTTTCCTTCTATAACATGATTCCCAAACGAATAATCATCGTTATACCATGGATCAACAGCAATTAACTTTTTAATTTTTTCAGGATTATTTTCATCTCTTATTACTTCAAAAGTCATCGTATGTTCTTCAGCATTACCAGGTTCTATATCCTTAGACAATAAGGGTATTCCGTTCTCATTCTTTTTTATATCATACAGTCCACCAACTTCAATATTAGCTTTGACTGTTACTTGCATTACAACAGTTTCTCTTAGATTGATTTTTTTTATTTCTCCAATCGCTTCGCTATATTTTTCATATTCACCAGCTTCCCAAAGTTTATAAACTTTTCTCATTTTTGATTCTTCATGATAGTTTTTCCATTCATTTATAATATCTTCATTTGTAAAATTAACATTTCTACAGTCACCTAATCCAAGAGCAAGAATGTTCATTAGATTTGTGCCTGAAACATATTGTCCTCCCAGCTTTAAATATTCTGAGCAAGGTCTATCTATTACATCTTTATGTCTTGGAGCATCAAGTGCTTCTAAATCTCTTTTATTTGTTTCTTTATTTACTAATTGAAATTTCCAGCTAATGTAATCATGGACCCATTTACGAACTTCATCAACATTTTCGACAGGTATACTATGTAATGGTTTAATTTCACCATCCATAAACGGAGGGAATGAACCCGAGTACTCTACAAATTCACGTGCCAACTGTCTGTCCGCCAGGTTAACAATTGTATTAGGAACTATTCCTCTATTTGGCAAAACAGCTCCTCTCCTATAATCATTTGTACTAAATGTACACTCTTCAATCTTTTCAGTGATGGGATCTGATTTTATCTCTTTATAGTATTTATCTTTAGGGTCATTAATACCTGTTGCTAATCTTTTAATTACAGACTTCAGTAAGTCTTTTTTATCCTCAGAGTTTTCTATATCATGCCATCTTTGTAAGTGATCAATTAAAGATTTCATTTCTGTATTAGCTTCTGATTTTGCAGAGTTTAAAACTCGAGGTAATAATTTTTCTCTTTGATTTTCATCGTTTGTAAGAATTGAAAGCTCAAGAAGGGTTGCTTGTGTCCAGAATGATTTTTTAGTATTAGCTTGTTGTGCTGATAATGAAACTAATTTTGTTAATTCTTGTGCTTCTTTTTCTTTTCCCAGATACAAGAGAGTTCTTACTGCATTTATACCCGCATAATAGCTTAATCCTGAGTTAAAAGCTTGCTTATAAAACTCATTTGATTTTTCAAGAGCATCTTGCCCTGCTTTATTTATCGTAGATAAAAAGTTTTTATTTTCTATAGTTGCCTCATCATCTAAATTAAATCTAGAACTCTCATCTATGAAATTTTGTTTATATGAACCCAAAAGAGCTTTTAAAAGAGTTTTATTTTGCAACTCACTAGGTTTCTCTAATTCTGCTTGCAGATCCTTTGCAAGAAAATATTTACCTTTAAGAGCTGTACCTATACCAATTGAATACTCTTCAAAGATTGCTTGCTTTGATAGTTCGCTGCTCATACCACTTTCTTTAGCTTTTGCTACAGCATCCCAAATACTTTCAGCAGCAAATTGAAATGCATCATCATATCTACCTGTTCTGTTTAAAGCAAGAATATAATCAGACTTTATAGCATCTGATTGTTTGAAAATATTGTCACTAGAGGTTTCATAAAATCTTGTTATGTTTTCATAGCTTCCCAATTGTCTATATTTGTTAAATATCCAATTTGATTGCAAGGTAGTAAATGCTTTATTTTCTTTAAGCCATTCTTGTTCTTTAGTAATTAAGGATGTTGTTTGACTACTTTGACTCATAGACTCATCTAATTTAAAAGCAGAAAAGAATTCTTTATTTTCTTCTGTTATTTGAGCCATAGCTTGGAATAACTGCTCTAATTCTTCTTGTGTTTGTGGTGGATTGGTAAAGAAATCAATAAGTGGGTTTTGTTTTTTTTCTATTTTTTCTAAAACTAAGACAGAAGCTGATGTTAGTGGAGAAACTAGCTCAGCTGGCTTAGTACTAGTTAAAGATTCTGATTCATTAATATTTACAGGTGCTGAACCATCTGTAGGATCTACTTCAGCTTTATCTTTTATAGAAGATGTATTTGAAGTTGGTATAAATGAGTTAATAGTAGTCATATTTTTTAGTTAATTACTTAAATAGATTCCAAGATATTAAACGTATATAAACCAATAGTATTTCTACCTCGAGATATGAAGAATTCATAGAAAACAAACGTTTTTTTAATCTTTAAAGGATTTTAATATTAAATTTACTTAAGGATTTCTTTAAAGGATAGTTTAGAATAAATTTACTAGGCACATTATGATTACATTAATTCAAAGAGTAAAAAAAGCAAATGTAAGTGTTGATGGAAATATTATAGGTTCCATTGAACAAGGGCTTCTATTGTATATAGGGTTTGAAGATGGGGATAATTTAGAAAAGAGCCAGTGGTCTGTAAATAAAATTATTAATCTAAGAATGTTCTCTGACAATGAAGGAAAAATGAATCTTTCACTTGTAGATGTTTCTGGCGCGTTATTAATTATTTCAAATTTTACTTTGCCTGCAGATTTAAATGAGTCTGGGAGAAGACCATCATTTACAAAGTCAGCTAAGCCTGAGATCGCAGAAGGTTTATATGAGCAGTTTATAGAAGAGTGTAAAAAACAAAATATAAAAACTGCAAGTGGTAGATTCGGTGCAATGATGGATATTGATTCAATTAATGATGGGCCAGTTAATTTTATATTAAAGCGATAAAAAAAACAAAATGGACAGAATGAAAAAAATAAAAATTGGAAAGCTTGAAATAAACTCATATGTCTACATTCCACCAATGGCTGGAGTTACTGATCTTGCATTTAGAAAAATCATAAGAGTGTTTGATAAAGATACATTGATAGCTACTGAAATGGTTAGCTCTAAATCATTAATGTATAACTCAAATCAAAACATTATGAAACTATCTCCTGATGAGCATCCTGTAGGTATTCAGTTATTTGGGCATGAACCAGAAGTAATGGCAAAAGCCGCAACAATGGCTGAAGAGACAGGGGCAGATTTTATAGATATAAATATGGGTTGCCCTGCTCCAAAAATTACCAAGGGAAAAGATGGCGCAGCCTTAATGAGAGAACCTGAATTAGCATGTGAAATTGTTAAAGCTATAGTTAATTCAGTAAATGTACCAGTTACTGTAAAGATGCGTCTTGGGTGGGATGAGTGTCAAAGAAATGCACCTGAGCTAGCTATGAAATTAGAACAATTAGGAGTCTGTGCTTTTACTGTACATGGCAGAACAAGAGAACAGGGTTATTCTGGAAATGCAGACTGGAATGCCATTAAACAAGTCAGAGAAAGAGTGTCTGTTCCTGTTTTTGGCAATGGTGATGTTAGGTCACCTCAGGATGCTTTAAAACTTATAGAAATTACAGGATGTGATGGCATAGCAATTGCCCGAGCCACTATGGGTAGTCCATGGCTTTCAATGCAGATTAATCAGTTTTTATCTTCTGGAAATATAATTCCAGATCCAAGTAATATTGAAAAATTAGATATAGCAAAATTGCACCTCTATGAGTTAGTAAAAATTAAAGGTGAAGTAATTGGAATTCGTGAAGCAAGACGACATTTAATAAACTATACAAAGGGAATGCCAGATTCAGCATCAGTTCGGGCCGAAATCGGAAAAATCAATTCTATTCAAGAAGCAGAAGAGTTATTATCAAGGTTAAAATTTTTTTTTGAAGATAACGTTATAAAGTTAAGCAATACCCAGGAAAACAATGAATTTAGCCTAATCTCAGCTACTTAACATTTCTTCTATAAAACTAGCGTTGATTTTCTAGAGTAGTGTAAGTAGAATTAAAACAATAATTTTAGGTATTTTATGAACAGCTCCAAAAATTATTTTTTAGTATTTGTTCTAGGAACAGATGAAGTCGGGATTGTAAAAGATATTACAAAGGCCCTGTTTGAAATAGGTGCCAATATTAACGACTCTTCTCATACTATTATTGGAAACCAATTTGCAATGTTACTTTTAATTTCTACTCCTACATCTTTTACTCTTGATCAAATAAATAAAGGATTTCAAGAGGTTAGGGAAAATCGAGGATTGATAGTTCAAGCACATAAAGTAAAAGATGAGGATATGCGTAGAAAAATATCTGATCCAGGTCAGCTATGCGTTATTCATCTTTATGGTGCAGATAAACCAGGAATTGTTTACCAGGTAACAAATTTATTAGCAACCAATAATGTAAACATCACCGATCTAAGTACAAGAAGATTTGGGAGCGAATCAAACCCGATTTATATTATGTATTTAGAAGCAGAAGTTCCAAATGAAATCGATACTAAAAAGCTTGGGGATGATTTAAATAAACTTGCGGCAAACCTTAGTGTTGAAATCAAATATGAGCTTGAAGAAGTAGCCAGTTTATAATTTACAGATTTTAGAAATTCTTTATTTTTTCATTAATTACTATCAGCTAATATTATTTGATGACTGTTCTTAGTATTCACGAATTTCCAGATCCCATATTAAAACAGGTTTCAGAAAAGGTTACTGTTTTTGATTTATCTTTGGAAGGTTTTATTAGGGATGCTGTTGAAACATTAAATAGTCATAAATATTGTGTCGGTCTTGCTGCTCCTCAAATAGGACAATTAAAAAGGATAGTGTTTATTGATATTTCAAGAGCTCGAAAACCACATCCAAATAATGGTTTATTGGTTTTAATTAATCCACTAATTTTAGAAAAATCAAACTATAAAATTGTTCGTGAAGGGTGTCTAAGTATTCCGGATTTCACTGCAAATGTAAAAAGAGCTATGAATATTACACTTGCTTATCAGGATATTAAAGGAGAAACAAAAGTTTTTGTTACACAGGATTTTGAAGCCCATGCAATTCAGCATGAAATTGATCATTTAGACGGAGTATTATTCTTAGATAAAATCACAAATCCTTCAAGTGATTTATTTAGAAGAGTGCGATATTAAGAGTTTTAGTCAGATTTCTTTCCAAATTTGTAAAGGAAATACCAACTTGTTGAAAGTGTTGCTGCTGTTGCTAAAACTATTATTAATATTGTTAGATACATTCTTTCTTTTCCTTGTATTTTATTATTTCATAGCCTCGCACAGTTATTATTATACCAATGTATAAAAGCAACAATGATATAACGAAACAGATGGCAAATTTTATATTGAAGTCAATAGGGTCAGAGTCAAGAATACTTAAAATCATTTTTCCAAATGGTGTCATTAAAGCAAACCCAACTATCTTTAATATCTCAGATCTATACTCGTCGCTAGTAATCATATTTATCAATTGTACTTAAGCTAGTATGGCTGATCAAGAGTATATTGTGTACATCTTTTATGAAAGTGAAACCGTGAGTTTCACTTCTGCAAAATTTAATAATTGTGAATCCGGTTTAAGCTTTTATAAAAACTTTACTGTTACTGCTTTTTCAAGGTTATCACGCTCTTCTAATGTAGCCAACTCTGTACCAGGTTTTAAAACTGTAGCACAGCCACCAGCTACAAAGGCACTTAGTAAGGAAAGAAACTCTTCTTCACTTTGATTGTGTAGAGAGAAATCTCTTTTTTTACTTCTATCAATAAAAGAAGCTATTCCAGTATCACCAGCACCTATTGTGCTAACTATTTTTATCGGTGGTGCTATTGCATGTGCTGCTCTTTTTTTATCTACTAATAATGCTCCATCTTTATCAAGTGAAATAAGAATTTTATTTATCCCATATTTGTCTATTAGTTCTTTTGCTAAATGGATTATTTGGTCTTTATTGCCTCTAAGTTTCGTTTCGTCTTCTCCAACTATTTCAGCATATTCAGAAATATTTGGTTTTATCATACTTGGTCCACTTTTAAGAACATCCATAAGCAATTCTTTTCCAACCGCATGAAGCTTTGTATCATAGATTACAAACATACCAAATCTATTTGTAGCTTCTCTAATAATATTTGGTGTATAGTCACTCTGTGCTCCTCTAGGTGGATTATTTGCTAATGCTAGAGCTTCATTTTTATTTTCTTCACAGGCTTTTATTAATAATTCTGTAAGATTATTTAATTTTTCATTTGTTAAAGAAGGAGATAATGATACGACCCAATGCTCTTTTCCATTAAGCAATTTACAGAAGTGAAATCTGCTGTCTTCTTCTACCTTAATTAACTTAGAAATGTCTACTCCTTCTTTTCTTAGAAGATCAAGAAAAATATTTCCTTTATGTCCATTCCCTGTAATTCCTAATAAATCAGAGGAAACTCCAAAATTATTCAGTGCTCTTGCTACATTAATAGAAGAACCGCCAGCATTAAAACTAATACCCTCAACTTCTAAATTGTCTCCACTGTGTTTTAAATCTACGACAATATCAAGTCCCTCTCTTGTACTAAATACAACAGGTTTTTTATTTGCTGTTTGAATTTGAGTTATCGGTCTGGGTTGTACTCGCTTATTAAATTCATGAGCAACTTCTTTACAAGATTCCCATATCAGATTACATAAATCTTCTTGCTCTTTTTCTTTGCTTGTCCAAAATTTAGATTGAATGTCCATTAAAGTTTTATGGGTTAATGAGTCAGAACTCGCAACTCCTAAAAACTGATTCATTGACATTGCAAGATCATTTTTTAGCTTCAGAAGATCAAGTTGACTGTAGGTGTAACTTGAACAGGATTTACAATTTGTGTAACTTGATTAAGATCATTTTTTATTAAAGAATTATTATCTTTTTGTTCTG
>JAHFBD010000202.1 GCA_023250175.1 Candidatus Melainabacteria bacterium | reverse complement strand
ACCTTATCAATAATACGTTTAAATATACCTATTGATTATAGACCAGTTCAATTTATAAACGATAAGCTTTTTCATCCGACTTTTCTATATGAGTCATTTTTTAATTTTATTTTATTTATTGTCTTATATAAGAACTATCCTCTATGGAAAAATAAGCCGGGCAAAACATTTTGGGTTTATTTACTCAGTTATTCAATAATAAGATTTTTCCTTGAGTTTATTAGAACTGATAGCTTATATTTGTTTGGTTTGTTTCCTAGCGCACAAGTTATAGCTATAATTATTGCTTTGGTAAGTTCACTGTTTTTAATAAAAGAAGGGGGTGAAAAATGAAACAACAAAAGAAAACCATTTTAGGAATAGATATAGGTGGCACAAAAATAGCTGCAGCACTAGTATCAAATGGCAAAATGGTAACTCCTGTGTATACAGTTAAAACCCCAAAAGGTAAAAAAATATTAAATTCTATTTCAACATTCTATGAACAGTTTTCTAAAAAATATCTAATTGCTGGTATTGGAATATCTACAGCAGGAATGGTAAGTGATGATGGTCAAATAGTAGGCTCTACAGGAAATATCCCTGGATGGCAAGGGACTAAAGTTAAAAGCATACTACAAAAAAAATATCGTTTGCCCATTGTCGTAGAAAATGATGCAAACGCTGCAGCTTATGCAGAGTATCAGGTTGGCTCAGCTAAAGGTGCAAATCCACTTTTAATGATTACTTTAGGAACTGGTGTTGGTGGTGGTGTAATTGTAAATGGAAAATTAGTTCGAGGGGCACATTTTGCTGGTGGTGAAATAGGGCATATAAAACTAAGCTATACAAAGCAAAGACTATGTACCTGTAGCAGATATGATTGTTTTGAAGCTTATGCATCAGGAAACGGTTTATTGGCTTTAATAAAACACTATTTCCCAGAAAAGTATAAATCTGTTTCAACAAGACAATTGTTTAAACTATCAAAAACAAAAAATAAAAACTCTCTTCTTGCAATAAGGGCTATAGAAGACTGGCACTTTTATATAGCACTTGGTATTTGTAACTTGTTTCATGTTTTTGATCCTGAAAAGATTGTTTTATCTGGCGGCTTAGGAGAAGAGATTAATATTAAACATTTAACAAAAGAAACCAGCAAACTACTTTTACCAGCACTATCAAACTCTATTCACATTGAAAAAAGTATTCTTGGAAATAATGCTGGACTATTAGGAGCTGCATTATTGGCTAGTCAAAGCTTGTAAATTATAAAGCTTAGTATATTTTTCTTTAATGTAATTAATATAATAATCAGGATTTAATGGTTCACCTGTTACCCTAAGTATCATTTCTTTTGGGGTTTCTGTTTTGGCATAAAAATGAATCTTTTCTCTAAGCCACTCCCGGACCGGTTTCAGATTTCCCACAACAATTTGACTTTCCACATCAGGAATCTCTTTTTTTATAGTGTTATAAATCTGTGCTGCATATAAATTTCCTAATACATAAGTAGGAATATATCCAAAATCTCCACTTATCCAATAACTGTTGTGCATAGGGTTTTGAACTTCTGGATTTGGTGTAACACCTAAATACTCACTCATTTTGTTACTCCATATAGGAAGAATATCATCAACAGTAATACTCCCATCTATTAAGTCTCCTTCTATTTCATAGAGTAATATGGCATATAAATTATGGGTTACTTCATCAGAAGCAAAGGCTGGTTTTTGCAATTCAATATGATTCATGACTTTATAAAATTCTTCAAAGCTAACTTTGTTTAACTTTTCTGGGAATTTTTCCTGTAATCGTTGAAATAAATATCGAACAAATGGCTCTCCAAGCCCAATTATTTGTTCATATAAGCGAGCTTGGGATTCATCTATGCCTATCGATGCTGCATCAAATAAAGGTGTTTTACCTAATTCTGGATTAAACCCTTGGTAGTGCACTCCATGCCCACCTTCATGAAGAATGGTACAAATAGTAGCACTAAGATTAGATTTATCAATTTCAGTAGTTAGTCGTATATCATTAGAAGCTATACCAAGGGTAAAAAGAGAGGTCGACTCTTCAAAAAAACCTCTAGTTAAATCAAAGCCCATAGTCTCAAGCAACTCTCGACTTAGTTCCAAAAGTACTTTATGGTCATAGTCATTTGAATTTATATTCAGGTCATATTGCTTGGGTGCTTTAGAAATAGCTCTTAATAATGGAATAAGTTCATTTTTAATCTTGGTAAATACTTTATCTAGATCTTTTCTTGTCATCCCAGTTTCATAGTCATCTAAAAGTGCATCGTAAGAAGAATTCCCTTCAGTCTTAATAGAATTTGCAATCTGGCGTTTAAAAGAAACTATATTCTCCAGCATAGACTTATGTAAATTGAAATCAACTTTTCCATTTTCACTAGCCCAAATGAAATGTCCTTTGACCATTGCTTTTGCAAGTCCTTCTGTTACATCAGCTGGTATATTTTTGTGTTTATTCTGTAATCGCTTCAATTCTCTAACCAACGCTTGTTCAATTTTATTTAGTTTCTTATATTTTTCCTCATTAGAAAACTCTTCAAGAAGCTGAATCATTTCATCAGAGGTTAATATCTTTTGACTTTGTTTTGCTAAAAATGCTGCCTGCCAAGCTCTTTCTTCTACATTGGCTTTTGGCATATAATTATCAGAATCCCACATTAAAAGCCAATCTATACTATGCACAGCCCTAAGATCTGAAGCAATTTTTTTCAATGTAGCAAGCTGGCTTTCTAACATTAGACTGGCTTCATTAGGATTTTTGATTTCAGATAATGTTTTGGTTTGACCATTAGTATTTCCTATAGGATTATGTTGTAGTAATAATACCTTTGGAATTTCCTTAACTGGAGACTCGACTCTCACAAAGTTAATCCCTGCTTTAATTGACTTAACTAACTAATAACTAAAAAATAGCAACTCAAGTATGTGGTGTCAAATGAAAAGGTACTGTATGGAAATTGAATGGGTGCTGCATGTAAAATGAATGGGTCCTGTATATAATCAGGTTTTAAAATAATAAGACTTCTACAAAAACTATGATAAAAATTAAAGCTGTTTTATTTGATCTTGTTGGAACACTTATCTATGTTAGAGATTCTGTTGGAACAGTTTATTCTAATGTTGCAAGAGAATTTGGATTTAATACTGATCCTTTTAAATTAAATAAGGCTTTTCAAATTGCACTTCATCTCAAATCCCCACCAACCGGTGGCGAATCAGAAGAAAAAAAATGGTGGGGGCATGTAGTATATGAAACATTTCAAAGAGCCGGATATAACTTAACCGATAAATTTAACAGTGTTTTTGAATCTATTTTTAAAGAATTCACGAGGAAAAATAGCTGGGCAATTTATAGCGATGTAATTCCTGTATTAGAAAAACTATCAACACAAACTATAGATAATAATTTTTTAAAAATTGGACTGATTTCAAATTTTGATAGTCGTCTTGAAATTATATTAAAAGATTTAGATCTCTATAAATATTTTCATGTACTTAACTATTCAGGAAAGACAGGCTTTTCAAAGCCACATCCTAAAATTTTTCAAACATCTTTAGATACACTAAAATCATATCGGAAGAAGCTCTATACATTGGCGATAGTTTAGATACAGATTACTATCCGGCCAGTGAATTAAATATAAATGCATTATTAATTGATAGAGAAAATTTTAACAAGGACTCTAGAGTAAAAAGTATTTCAAATCTTAATCAAATTTTTGATTTTTTAATATCCTAAATCTCCCTTATTTTCTTGCCACTTGACCTCAAGACGTCTTAACCTATAGACTTTAATCATGCCAATAACTACACATACAATTAAAAGTTTTAAGAAACAAAAAAGAAAAATAGTAGCTTTAACTGCTTATGACTACAGCACAGCAAAGGTTCTTGATAAAGCCGGGGTAGATATTATTCTGGTAGGAGATAGTTTAGCTCAGGTAGCACTTGGTTATGAGAATACCTTGCCTTTAACTATGGAAGAAATGCTACATCATGCAAAAGCAGTAGTTAGAGGTACTAACAATTCTTTAGTCGTTGTAGATTTACCATTTTTAACTTATCAAGTAAATAAAAATGAGGCTATTTATAATGCTGGAAAATGCTTACAGATTGGTGCCCAAGCAATAAAATTAGAAGGAGCAACAGAATATATATTAGATGTTATTAAACAAATGGTATCCATAGGAATTCCTGTCTTAGGTCATATTGGATTTACACCTCAGTCAGTAAACACTTTAGGCGGAAATA
>JAHFBD010000025.1 GCA_023250175.1 Candidatus Melainabacteria bacterium | reverse complement strand
AAAATTCTAACAAGAACTCAGTAGTTAGCAAGTATGGATCAATGTGTTTTTGAAGCTTATCAAGACTTGAATACAGCAGATTATAAATAAGCTCACTTTCAAATTCTCCTTCATATGAAAACCTGTTTACAACTTCAAGAAACAATATCCCACAATTGATCTGGATTAAATTAGATCTAAGTAATGAAAAACTATTTACTTGCTCACATTCGCAGATGGTATAAAGATTTTTTCCTCTTGCAAACTGAAAGTAACAACATGATAATTGCTCAACCTTACTCCCAAAAGAGCTGGCTAATTTTCTTGTACCTTTACAGACAGCTTTTACTAAACCATTATTCTTTGTATATATACTTAGTATTTTGTCAGATTCAGAAAGCTTGTAATTATGCAGAATTATTCCGTAATCATTGAAAGTAGACATAATTATATAAATCCAACTTTATAAATTTAGCTTAGGTTTATAGCTTACAACTTAGGACTTATAACCTATGGCATAGCATTACAATTTTTAACATTTGCATAAGGAGACTAATTTAAAATATAAAAGTTTCATAAATTAAAATTAATTAAGGAAGTTGAGGGATGCAATATTTGATATTTTAATATAATCTAGTTATATAGAAATATAGATAGGAATTAAAGCAATGACTCAAAGAGAAGTAGTTAAACAAGAGATGCCTGAAGAAGTTGAAGCTGAGCTTTCAGATGAGACACGTGTAGCGCTTGCATTATATTTAAAAGTTTATTCTGAAGGCAAAGTCACCCCACAAGGAGTTGTGGTTCCAGAGTTAAACATTTATAAGTTAGCGCATGCTGCTGAAGTACCAAACAGGCTTGTCAGTAAAACATTTGAAAGATTACGAGGAAAAGGTTTCTTAGGAAATTTACCATCAGGACATTTAATAGTTAAAAACTTAGATGAATTTCAAAAGTGGTTAGTTAGTCAAGGTGCTTCGATAGAGACTTAATTAAGAAGAGAGACTCTCGCCAGATTTAGAATTTGTTAAAAATCTATGCTGTTTAATAAAGGTAAGGCTTCTCTTATTTGTCCAGAAAACTACAGTATTATAAATAGTAGATTGGAAGCACTATTGAAAGCTGTTTTTGGGAGCACAGTGAAAAAATGGCGATAGAAACTGAATAATCTATTCGCAAGCTCCATCATCGACACAGGTATTTTCACTACCAGGATCAGTTGAGCATTTTAGCTTTTTGCATTCACCGTTTGCATCATTCCATGATGGACAACAGGGATTTCCAAAACCGTCACCACAAGGTTCACCTTCGTTTGAACAGGCCTGGCAAAAACCAGCTAGTGGGAATATTCCTATAACAGAGACTAGTGTAAATGGGATTAAAAACTTGCTTACAAAATTGTGCATTTTATAGAACCTTTCTACATATAGGTTTTTAACTACAGTGGCCTTATACCCTCTATTTGTAAGAATTACATGTGGCTATCATCACACTTTCTTAAAACCTAAACAAATCAACTGTTTTATCTAGATTATAAGAAGGATGGGTTTAACTAAACAATAACTTGAACCTCTTATCTGAGCAGGGTTACAAGCTGTTTATAATAGTTGTTTTTAATAGTTTGATTACGCTACTATTGAAGTGCCCTTGGTTTTCTGATTCAATTTTTTGTCCTACAAGCAAAAAGTTATGGGAGCTCAGCATTTTTAGTAGCTAAGTATATCGGTGTGCCATAGGGCAATCGAAAACGGATGCTATTATACGAGAGCACCCACCTGGATTTTTCCGGGCAAACAATTCTTCAGAAGACCAGGGGTGTTTCTTTATATAGCTCCAGACAAGCTGGAGCTTCTATCGGTCAATTCCTTTCACTGGCTCGATTTTACCGAATAAATCACACAAAAAGCTTATTTATGGTCTTATACATTATAGCTAGGCAGTAACAATTATTGAATGATAAGTAGGCGTTCTATGTGCACCTCGTTCAGCTAAAATATCCTCAAACCACTTACAAGGAACGACTTTTTCAAGCGAGTTGGCTAAGTCTTTTGGAGCAACTAATTTACAAAAAAAAGATTTAAGCGTAAAGTCAATTCTATCTTTTGATGGCTTAGATATAGCTGCACGGCTCATAAGCTGGGTTTCATGATTGAACAAAACCAGCCTTGGTTTGTAACTATTTAAGAACTCTTCTTCTTTTTTAGAAATTGCTTTTTGGTTGGCTTTTTGGATAGAAACACTAATATCCAGATTGATATCGTCAAAACCTATACGCTCTTCCTTGGGAAGCTTACTACCGACAGCAAATGAACGAGCACTTACAGTTAAGATATACTTCCCATTTTTAACTCTAATTATCTCTTCTTCTTTTTCATCAGGATTATTTTTTTCTAAAAAGCCATATAATCTATTTCTAATCTCAGCCCTATTTTCAGATAATGATTTAAATAAATCTTTAATATCTTTATTTGCAATAGATGACTTTGCGGGTCCTTGCATACTTGATGTCCCTATTGGCTTAATTTCTTTTGTCATCTACGCTCCTTATTCCTATACAAAAGCTACTTGGTTAAAAGTATTTTTTATAACATCTATATAATTGCCACTTAAAACTCCAGCTTCAGTAATAATTCCGGTTATGTATTTGTTTGGTGTTACATCAAACGCTGGGTTTCTTACAGTCACCCCATTTGCACAAATTAACTTTCCATTTATGTGGGTTACTTCATCTTCATTTCTTTCTTCAATAGGAATCTCTACACCGTTTTTAATTGAAAGGTCAAAAGTAGAAAGGGGTGCTGCTATATAAAATGGAATATTATTTTCTTTGGCTAATACTGCAAGTTGATATGTACCTATTTTATTTGCAGTATCGCCATTTGCTGCTATCCTATCTGCTCCAGCAATAACACAACCCACTTCATTTCTTTGCATTAAATAGCCGCAAGCCGTATCTGAAATAAGTGTACATTCAATACCATTTTCAATAAACTCAAATGTAGTTAGTCTGGCACCTTGTTGCCGTGGGCGTGTTTCACTAGCAAATATTTTTATAGTCGGATTTTTTTTATATGCAGTTAAGATTACACCAAAGGCAGTTCCAATGCCACCTGTAGCAAGAGCACCAGTATTACATATGGTGAGGACTGATGAGTGAGAATTAATGATTGTAGCTCCATGCTCACCCATTTTTTGGCATCGAATAGCATCATCTTCATGTATCCAGGTAGCACGTTTAATGATAGTGTCAATTAAGACTTGAGGTGTGATAGTTGATGTTTGAGTCTTTAGATCACTTATTACTAAATCGATAGCCCACTTTAAGTTAATTGCAGTAGGTCTGGATTGTTTAATTTCTTCTGCAACTAATTTTAACTTGTTTATTAGTTGTACTGTATTAGTGTACGATTTCACAAACTCTAATCCGGCTAATGCCATTCCATATGCTGCAGTAATTCCAATTAGTGGTGCACCACGAACAACCATTTCTTTAATAGCATTAATAACTTGTTTATATGAAACTAATTCTAAGTATTTCTTTTCATATGGTAAAAGCCTTTGATCCAATACTAGCAGCTGGTTTTCTTTCCATAGGAGGGGCTTTACTTTTGAGGTAATATTCATAATGTTAATATGATATCAAGTTATTATTATTTAGCGGGTGTGATAATAAATCAAAGATAAATGTCATTCCTTCGGAAGCGGGAATCTAGTAAAGGCAGCTTTCATGTCTGGATTCCCTGGGAATGACATCCTCAAAAAGTTTTCACACCATACTTTACTTCAAGGAGCTATAAACTAAAGAGCTAATTTCTCTTATAATCCTTTGTCCTTGAAGGCTATTAAATGGACGCTTTACTATAATTGAAATCCCAAATTTTTTATTCCAGGGAAGATAAACAATTCCTGCATCTCCTATGCAAATACCTATTGTTCCGGTTTTATGTGGAAATTTTGTATATTTACCAAGACCTTTATTAATTAGGGATTTATTTTTTACATTCAGCAGTGTATTTTTTAAAATTTGCCTTGAATCATTACTTAAAAAATTACTTTCTAAAGCTCTGTCTAATATATCGATAAGATCATGTGGAGAGGTTTTATTTGTACCTTTAAAATCCCCAAGCCAATTTACCAACTTTGTATTTTTCAATCCAAGGTTTACAATGTGAGAATGTGTTTTGTTTACTCCTCCTAATCTATCAATAACCATATTTGTGCCAGTGTTATCACTTATCGTTAGCATTAACTTAAAAACTTCTCTAAGTTTTATTTTTGTGCCTGCTTTTCTTGTTCTTATAAAACCTGCTCCCTGAGCATAGTGATGTTTCTTAAGAATCAAAGTTTCATTCCAAGAGATTTCACCACTATCAATTTTTTTAAGGAGTACAATGGCTATTGGTATTTTTATTAGACTAGCTGCTGCAAATTGACTATCTCCATTTATATTAATTATTTCTTGTGATAAAGAGTTTTTTGTTTTGCTATATGACTTTATATATATTCCACATAAAAGCCCAGGATATTTTTTTATAGTTGTTCGTATCTTATTTGTTAATGAATTTATTACGCTAGTTGTATTAGTAACAGCCAGTACATCATTGAATACAAACAATAAAATAATGGGTAAGATATAAATTATGAATTTTTGTTTTGATCTTGATGGTCCACTCATTGATGTATGTGATAGATATTATCGTGCTTATCTTGAAAGTTTAACAGGTACTGATGAAAGTGATGGACAAGTATTAAGTAAGGAAGTTTTTTGGAAGTTAAAACAAAACAGAATTTCAGATACTGAGATTGGTCTTCTTAGCGGGTTATCTGTCAGAGATGCACGAAATTCGGCAGAATTAAGAAAAGGACTATCATTCAAAGAGGAATATTTAACATTAGATAAATTGTTTGATGATGTATATAAAACATTTGATTATTTAAAATCACAAAAGATCTCCTTTTTTATAGTTACCTTACGAAGACAAAGCCAGTTAATGTATGCTGTAAAACAATTTAAGCTAAATAAGTATTTAGGAAATGAAAGACTTTTCTGCCGAGTTGAAGACCAAAAAAGCCAAGGTGATGTTTATGAAAAACATATTTTATTTGCAAATGCAATAAATAAATTAAGCTTAAACCCTGCTGAAACATGGATTATAGGTGATTCAGAGACAGACATTCTTGCGGGTCGATTAGCAAGATATAAAGGAGTTATTGCCATTACACGTGGTATAAGAAGTCAATTGCAGTTGGAAATTTTAAGACCGGATTCTTTAGTTCATAGTTTAACAGAGCTTATAAACTTTGCTTCTACAGTGCGGAGCTGATTATTTGTCTCTTTCTTGTGTTTTTAAGCAGGCTTGTGCTGCTGCTAAACGTGCTATTGGGATCCTGTAAGGAGAACAACTAATATAATTAAGTCCAAGACTGTTTGCAAATGATATTGATCGTGGTTCCCCCCCATGCTCTCCACAAATACCAATTTTCAGATCTTTTCTTTGTCTTCGCCCATCTTCAACAGCTAATTTCATAAGTCTGCCAACACCAGTTTCATCTAATATCTCAAATGGATTATCATTTAAAATTTTATCTTGAAGATATTTAAGTAAAAACCCGCCTTCAGCATCATCACGGCTAAATGCAAATGTCATTTGGGTTAAATCATTTGTACCAAAACTAAAAAACTCTGCATGTTCTGCTATCTCATATGCAGTTAATGCAGCGCGTGGAACCTCTATCATTGTTCCAAATTTGTAATTAACCTGTTCACCATATTTTTGCATTGTATTCTTAGCAGTGCTTTCTAATTGTTCTTTGACGGTTTTAAGTTCTTTAGCTTCTACAATTAATGGAATCATTATTTCAATAAGAACATTTACATTTTCTTTTTTTAATTCACAAGCAGCTTCAAATATAGCTTGTACCTGCATTTTATTTATTTCTGGGTAAGAAATTCCCAGTCTACATCCACGTAATCCCATCATGGGGTTTACTTCATGCAATTGCCTGACTTTAGTTAAAACAGACTCTTCTTTAGATGAATCCTTTTTCTTGCATTTTAAATCGCTGACAATAGCAACCATTTCATCCAGCTTTGGTAAGAATTCATGTAAAGGCGGATCTAAAAGCCTTATGGTTACTGGCTTATCCTGCATTATTGTAAAAATATCTTTAAAATCCTGTTTTTGAAATGGTAAAAGATGTTTCAACGTTTCTTCTCGTTCAGATGTAGTGTTAGACATTATCATTTTTTGTATCCATGGCAGACGCTCTTGTTGCATAAACATATGCTCAGTTCTACAAAGCCCAATTCCACATGCCCCAAATTCCAAAGCCGTTTTTGCATCATTTGGTGTGTCTGCATTAGCTCTTACATCAAGCTTTCGTATAGTGTCTGCCCAGTCTAGTAGTATTTTCAACTCTCTGGTCATTTTTGGTTCTTGAGCTTCAATGCTTCCCATAAATACTTGACCTGTTGAACCATCAATTGAAATTAAATCTCCCTTTTTTAAAATGTGTCCGTTTGTGGAAACTGTTTCTTTTTCCAAATCAATTTTCAGTGTTTCACAACCTGCTATACAAGGTTTACCCATTCCACGTGCTACTACAGCCGCATGGCTTGTCATTCCTCCCCTGCTTGTTAAAACTCCTTGTGCTGGAACCATTCCATGAATATCATCAGGACATGTCTCTACCCTTACTAAAATTACTTTTTCGCCAGTACTGCATAGTTTTTCAGACTCATCAGGGTCAAATACTATTTTTCCACTAGCTGCTCCGGGAGATGCATTTAACCCAATAGCTAATAACTTTCCTTCTCTTTGTGCCCTTTCTTTTGCAATGGGATTAAAGCTTTTAAGTAGGAATTGATTTAATGTTACTGGATCAACTCTTGTAATTGCTTCTTCTTTTGTAATTAATTTTGACTCTGCAAGATCAACTGCAATTTTTATTGCAGCTTGCGAGGTTCTTTTAGCAGAGCGGGTTTGTAATAGCCATAATCTTCCTTTTTCAACAGTAAACTCAATATCCTGAGTATCTTTATAATAAGATTCCAGTTTATTTATACATTCGGCTAATTGCTTATAAGCATTTGGTAAGTCCTCTTTTAGTTTTGTAATTTTATTCGGAGTTCTTACACCACTTACTACATCTTCTCCTTGTGCATTAAGCAAGTACTCGCCAAACAATTCATTTTCTCCAGTAGATGGATTTCTTGTAAAGGCTACACCAGTTCCTGAATCATTTCCCATATTTCCAAAGACCATAGCTTGAATATTTACAGCGGTTCCAATGTTATCGGGTATTTTATTTATTTTTCTATAGTACTTAGCTCGTGGATTATTCCATGATTTAAATACTGCTTCAATAGCAAGCTCTAACTGTTTTTTTACATCAGTTGGAAATTCGTTTTTTGTTTTTTCTTGTACCAGAACTTTAAACTCAGTGATTATATCTTTTAAAGTATTTATATCTAAGTCAGCATCGGATTTAGCTTTTACTTTCTCTTTAAAGTTATCTAGTATCTTTTCGAAATTTTCCTTTGAAATTTCCAATACTACATTCCCAAACATTTGAATAAATCTTCTGTAACTATCAAGAGTAAAGCGTTCATTTGATGTAGCTTTAGAAAGTCCTGCAATAGTTTCATCATTTAATCCTAGATTTAAAACGGTATCCATCATGCCTGGCATTGAGAATTTTGCTCCAGAACGAACTGACACTAATAGTGGATTTGTTTTATCACCAAGCTTTTTACCAAGCCCTTTTTCAATTACAAATAGTTTGTTAAAGATTTCCTCAAGTAGTCCAGGTGGAAGTTTGTTTTTATTGCTTTCATATTCTGTACAGACTTTAGTTGTGATAGTTAATCCAGGAGGAACATTTAAACCAGCATTTACCATCTGTACTAGACCAGTACCTTTACCACCTAGATACTCACGCATTAAAAGATCATTACCAGCAAACATTGTAAATGCTTCTGAAAATAAATAAACTTTTTGATTAGTGTTCATTATCTACAAATATTTATTTTAACAACTTATTTGTTTTTTCTCTTGACTAGTAAGACTTAATTTTTGTAAGATGAAACTCTTTATATTAACTTAGGAGATATGATTTATGAAATTAACAAGGTATCCAGTTATAACTGCAGGATTAACTGCTCTTGGTATTGCAACAGGAATGGGAATTGAAAATATAAGACAAAAACCTATTAAAGGAGATGAGCTTCAGAAAGCTGCCCAGCAGGAAGATATAAAAAAGTCACACTATGTGCTGTTTGATGGAAAACATGTTGAATATATTGAAATCCTTGTTAAAGATCCCTATAAGAATCTTTATCAGGATTGGTACCATGCTAGATTAAAGATAACTTCAGAGGCTGAAAAATTATTGCGTGAGAGTTTAGAGAAATATCCTTTACAACCACACCATATAGATTGATTTTATAATTATCGATTTACAAGCTGTAATTTAGATACTATTTCAACAGCAGTTTCTTCTACTGCTCTATTAGTCATGTCTATTACTTCACACTTTAATTCACGGAATATTTTTTTTGAATGCTCAACTTCTCTTGCAATATGATCAAAGTCACAATACTCTGAACTATAGTCCATCTGTAATGCACTTGCTCTTGTACTTCTAAATGACTGTAAAATAAGAGGATCACAAAACAAACCAACAATCTTATTACACGGCAATTGGAATAATTTTTTTGGTAGATCTACTCCAAAAACTATAGGAATATTTGCCGCTTTTAAAGCGTAATGTTGAGCTAGATACATACTGCTTGGGGTTTTACCTGTTCTTGATACACCGATTAAAATTACATCAGCATTTTCTATACCATTTAAAGTTTGCCCATCATCATATTTAATAGCATAGTGAATTGCATCCATTCTATTAAAGTAAGATTGATCCACTTTTAGCCGTAACCCGGGCTCACGCAAAGGAGTGGCTTGTACCATGCTTTCAATCTTACTTACGAGATCTCCTAAAATATCAAAAATTATAACTGAATGTTTTTGAGCTTCTTCAATCAGTGCTTGTCTTGTTTCAGGGAGTACAAGAGTATACACAATAATCGATGGGGATTTAATTTGTTTTGAAAAGAGTTCTTTAACCTGATCTGCAGATCTGATTTTCGGTAGTCTTGAAATCTGAGCATCTAATGTTTCAAATTGACTCAGTGCTGATTTTGCAACAAGCTCTGCTGTTTCACCACTAGAGTCAGATAAAGTATAAACTGTAAGCATTCCCCCTCCTGAATGAAATATATTTATTATAACTTAAAGGGGTGTAAGTATACTTATATGATCTTTTTGTTCTTGTTATCCCAGTTATCTTTATTATGCTTATGTTCTTCAGACTCTTTACAATAAGTCCATTGTAAAAGGAGCCTTCTCCAATCAAGATCACTTTGAGCTTCTTTTATTAAATCTGCTAAGCCTAGAAAATCATTAAATTTCAAGTCTATTGAAAGTCCTATTTCAAAGTTTAACTGAATCCTTTCATGATTCGGGGAGCATACTAAACAAACTGAGTGATCTGGCCCATGAACTTCAACTAATGATTGTTTTGCTGATTTAGGATCTATGGTCCAGGTAATATAATCCATTAATTTCTTTGAGTCGCAAGCGCTTTGTATAAGCCAAGCTAAAGAGTGGTATAAAGATGTATTTAGATATAAAACAACCTCAGATGACTTAAAATCTACAGCAATTGCGCCTTCTTGTTTGGTTAAATGGATACCGGCACTGGAGTTTGTGAATGATATCTCTTCATGTGTATCTGTCTTCATACTTTCCCTCTTTTTATGTATTTTATTGTTTCCCGAATGTCATATAGAATCCTATATAAAGGTTATGGGAAGGTTTTGAAAATATAGAAGACTATAAGGGCAATTACTAAAAGAAGTTAAAATATGAGTAAATTATTATAATAATAACTATGGATTTCAGCGACAAAGAAGAAAAAGGAAATAAAAGTATGGAAGGTATGGATGAAAATAGTCAGTTATCCCTAAAGAATAAAACTACTGAGAATGAACAAAATCAAAGTGATGAAATACACAAGAACAAAGAAAAGCTAGAAGAATCAGAAAAACAATATTTAAGACTTTTAGCAGACTACCAAAATCTACAAAAAAGAACTGCTCAGGAAAAAGAAGAGCTTTATAAATATGCAGCTCAAAAGACAATAGAAGTTTTACTGCCAGCATTAGATACATTTGATTATGCAAAACAAGCAGTAAAGCCAGATTCAAAACCTGAAAAGATAATGGAAGACTTTAACTTAGTTTTTGAAATGTTATTAAAGTGTTTAAAAGATGTAGGTTTGGGGACAATCGAAGAAACTGGTATACCATTTGACCCTTTCTATCATGAAGTATTAAACCAAGTTCAAACCAATGAGTTACCTAATCATACAGTGATGCAGGTCTTAAAAAAAGGTTATATTCTGAATAAAAAAGTAATTAGGCCAGCACTAATATCAGTATCTGTGAAACAGGATGAGTAATTTAATTTAAAAGAAGGAGATGCATAAAACAATGACACAAGCTATGACTAATAAAAATCAGACAGGGTTTACTCTATGGTTTACTGGGTTGTCCGGAGCTGGTAAGTCAACGATATCCAATATCCTAGAAAAAAAATTTAGAGAGTTAGGCTTAAAGATAGAAATTTTGGATGGAGATATAGTAAGAACACATTTAAGCAAAGGTTTAGGATTTAGCAAGGAGGACAGGGATACAAATATAAGGAGAATTGGTTATGTTGCAAGCTTGCTCTCACGTAATGGTGTTATAGCAGTAACAGCAGCAATTTCACCATATTTGGGAGTAAGGCAGGAAGTTAGAGAAATGCATGAAAACTTTGTAGAGGTATATGCTAAGTGTCCTTTGGAAGTATTAGAAAAAAGAGATGTAAAAGGGCTTTATAAAAAAGCCAGAGCTGGAGAAATTGCACAGTTTACAGGAGTGAGTGATCCTTATGAAGAACCTGCAAATGCTGAAGTTGTTGTAGAGACTAATAAAGAAACACCAGAAGAAAGCGCTAGTAAGATTATTAATTGGTTGACAGAGCATGGATATATAGAAGCATGAGGCAAGAAAACTTTCCGAAAAATATCCTTTTGATTTTTCTATTCATTACTCAGTTCTTAACTTTAAGTCCTGTTTATGCTTTGAATGCTTCTGTTATTCGTCCTAAAATTGGGTTGGCATTAGGTGGTGGTGGTGCACGTGGTGCTGCTCATATAGGTGTTTTGAGAGTTCTTGAAAAAGAAAATATTCCTATAGATTATCTTGTAGGTACTAGTGCAGGAGCTGTAACTGCTGCATTGTATTCTGGAGGAGTTAGTCTGGATGAAATAGAAAAGTATGTTCTGTCAGGAGCAATTAGAAAAGCTTATAAAACTGATTTTTCTATTTTTAGAGCTTTGTTCATTCATTTAAATAAAGTAATGCATATATTTACAGGCAAACCTTATTATGCGGGTTTATACAATGATCATAAGCTACATCATTTTATAGATAATGCAATTTCAATGAGTAATGGGAGTATAGAATTGGCAATTCCATTAAATATAATTGCAGTAGACTTAATTAGTGGATTACCTGTTGTAATAAAATCTGGGGATGTTGGATTAGCCGTACAAGCAAGTACTGCAATTCCAACCCTGCGTCAACCTATTCCAATAAATGACCAGCTTTTGGTAGACGGTGGGGTACTAAAAAATAATCCTGTTGAAGAAGTAAAAAAGATGGGAGCAGATATAGTTATTACAGTAGATGTAGATGCAAAATTGGAAACAATTAGATCAGATAGCTTCACAAGTTATGAAGGTATAATTACAAGAGTTATAGCACTTGGCTTACAAGCACAATCCAGGTCTGTATTAGATAGGGCTGATGTAATTATAATCCCGGATTTAAATGGTGTTGGTTTTCTTGACCTTAATCCTAAAAGCTTGTCAACAGCTATTAGGGTTGGTGAGGAGGCAGCACAAAAAGCAATTCCATTAATTAAAAAAGTAATTAAACAAAAAGAACAAATTCTAAGAGTAGCGGAAAGATAACTATTTTTCGTCAAATGGAAAAAATGGTTTTCCATCTTCCTCTTTATGATCTGGCATTATGTGTCTAAAGACAGTTAGATATAGAGTAAATAAAATAGTAAGTATTGTAAATGCTATTCCAGCACCTATGAGTAAGTCTTGATTAATCATGTTTTTACCTTGCTACAGAAGTTAACTCTTTTTTACTTGTAACTTTGCTATCTGCTTTTTTTCTTTTTTTTGCAAGCTCTCTCCACCATACCAATAATGCGCTTGCGACAAAAATACTTGAATAGGTTCCTGATGCAATTCCTAAGAACATTGCTCCTACAAAGTTTTTAGTAGTTTCACCACCAAATAAATAAAGTGTTCCTAATGTAATTAATGTGGTCAAAGAAGTGTTAATGCTTCTTACTAAAGTTTGATTAATACTATCATTTGCTATATCACCAAAGGATTTGTTTTTACCTAAATATTTTGAATTTTCCCTAATTCTGTCAAATACAACAATAGTGTCATGTACAGAAAAACCAATTACAGTTAATGCTGCTGTAATAAACAAGCTATCAATTTCTAATCCCCAAGCTAGACTAAAGATTGAAAATAAACCAATTAAGATAAAAACATCATGAAGTAAAGCAATAATGGCACAGACTGCATAATCTCTTTTAAATCGATAACTAATATAAGAAACAATACCTAACAATGTAAAAACTAAAGCAAGCATTCCTGCTCTAAGTAATTCTGGTCCTATAATCGGGCTTACAGTATCGATAGATAAAATTTGGAACTCACCTAAAGACTGTTTTAAATCATTATCTACTAGTTCTTTTTGGCTTAATTCTGTTTCTGAAGATTTTCTTTCACTAATTGCCTTAGATCTAATGATTACTACTTGTGAGCCATCTTCAGAAGCTTTAGATACCTGAATATTGCTACCAACCAAATCATGTTTATCTAAAACTTTTCTAACATCTTCTATTTCTACTTTGTTTGTAAATTTATATTCAAGTTTTGTTCCACCTGTAAAATCAAGCCCAAGTTTTATAGGTGCTCCATATTGTGCAATGCAAATACCAATAGCAATTAAGCCAGGGATTAGAACTGCAAGTGAGAAGCCAAACCAAAACCAGCGATATTTTACAATGTCAACTTTCATTTTTATTGATACCTATTTATAGGTTGTAGGAAACATATGACAGTATACCGTATTCTAGAGACCGTATTCCGTATAATGTTATAGAATTTAAGTGTTTTGTGTTACTGCCTAGCTATAATATGTGAGACTATAAATAAGCTTTTTGTGTGATTTATTTACCAAAAAGTGCCATGTCCAAGGAAGAGCAACTTGAGCATTAGTGCGAAACGAAGCGGTAGGTAGAAACTGTTTTATTTTAAAATAAGAAATACAAAAAACCATGTCTGGACATTCTAAATGGGCTCAAATTAAGCGTAAAAAGGCTGTTACTGATTCTAAGAGAGGAGCAGCTTTTGCAAAAATTGCAAAAGAAATAATGGTTGCAGCAAAGCTTGGAGGGCCAGATCCTAGTGCTAACCATCGATTAAGATTTGCAATTGAAAAAGCAAAAGCTAGCCTTGTACCACAAAACAATATTCAAAGAGCTATTGAAAAAGGTGCGGGCGTTGGTTCTGAATCTTCAAATATTGAAGAAATTTTATATGAAGGTTATGGTCAGGGTGGAGCAGCTATTTTGATTTTATGTACTACAGACAATAAAAATAGAACAATTGCAGATCTTAGGAATTATTTTACAAAATATCATGGCAAAATGGCAGAGGCTGGTGCTGTAGGATGGATGTTTGTAAAGCGTGGGGAAATTAAAGTTTTAAAATCAGCATTTAAAAATCAAGATGAAATGTATGAGCTAGCACTGGATGCGGGAGCTGAAGATATAGATTTTGCAGATGATGAATATGTAACAGTTATTACAAAACCTGAAGAGTTAGAAAAAGTTCAGAGGAATGTAATGAAAAAAAATATTAAACCTGAAGAAACTCAAATATCTTATAATCCTAAAGAGCATATTGAAATCACAGATCCTGAAATTGCCAAAAACATTGTAAAACTTCTTGATGCTATAGAAGAACATGATGATGTACAAAGTGTTTATTCTAATTTTGATATTAAAGAAGAAATTTTAAATATGGTTAGGGTGGAATAAATGACACAAAACACTATTTTAAACATTAAAGAGTTTATTAACACAAAACAAAATGCTAAAAAACATAAAAAGGAAGAACTGGTTTCTTTTATAGAAAATTTAAGTAAGTTTACTAATGAAGAAATTACACAGTGGTTAAAAGCAGTAAAAACCAATGGGCTGGATGATGAAGAAACATCGACATTGACTCTGTCCATGGCTCAGTCTGGAGTGATGTTGAGCTGGGAAGGACTAGAGCCTACTATTGATAAGCATAGTACTGGTGGTATAGGAGATAAAATTACTTTACTTTTTGCCCCGCTTATTGCAGCCTATGGAATAAATATTCCAAAATTATCAGGAAGAGCATTAGGCTTTACTGGAGGGACGATAGATAAACTTGAATCAATCTATGGATTTAAAACAAATCTAAGTATTGGAGAAATAAAAGAACAAGTTAAAAAAATAGGAATTGCTATATGTAGTGCATCTGGTGATTTGGCCCCAGCGGATAAAAAACTTTATGCAATTCGAGATGTAACTAATACTGTAGATTCTATTCCATTGATAGCCTCATCAGTGATGAGTAAAAAAATCGCAGGCGGAGCGAAAAATATAATTCTTGATGTTAAGTGTGGCTCTGGTGCATTTATGAAATCCCTTGATGATTCAGTCTTACTAGGGACTAAGATGGTAAGTATTGGTAAAAATCTTAATAAAAATGTACGTGCAGTTATTTCAAACATGGATGAGCCCCTTGGATATGCTATAGGAAATGCCCTTGAGGTAAAAGAAGTTCTTGAAGTCTTACAGGGTAAAGAAATTCATGATTTGGTAGAAGTAGTAATTTGTTTAGCTAAAGAAGCTGTAAGTCTTTTACATAAGGAGTCAAATACTCCTATTGATTTAGAAAAACACTTGAGAGACTTGTTATTAAACGGTAAAGCCTTGGAAAAATTTGAATCCATGATTGTGACTCAAGGTGGAACTTTAAAGAAAGAGCTCCCAAGCGCAAAATATATGGAGACTATAACAAG
>JAHFBD010000201.1 GCA_023250175.1 Candidatus Melainabacteria bacterium | reverse complement strand
TACTCCCGATCACTTTCACTAGCAATTTTCAAACGATGCACTACATATTCTTTAGTTTCTTGTTTACTTAATGGTGACAAGTGAAAATAAACAGATACTCGTTGACGCAATTGTTCCAATCGAGCTAAGGCCAATTTTTGTTTAAGTTCAGGCTGACCTAAAAGAATTATTTGAATTAATTTCTCCGTCTCTGTTTCTAAATTAGACAACATACGGATCTCTTCTAAAACAGAAGGCTTTAAATTTTGGGCTTCATCAATAATAAGAACAACATTATTATCTTTTTGTAATTCCTCAATTAAATAGGCATTTAATTGAGACAACATTCTGGCTTTTGAGCCTACCTGGAATTCAATATCTAAATCTTCCATAATTGTAATCAGTAAATCTTTACTACTTAAATGTGTATTTGTAACGAGCGCTACCTTGGTATGTTTATCTAGTTTGTTCAATAATGTACGGCATACAGTTGTTTTACCTGAACCTATTTCGCCAGTAATAACAACAAAGCCTTTACGTTGATTAATAGCATAAACAAGACTATCCAACGCCTCTGTATGCTTATCACTTGAGAAAAAGAATCTAGAATTTGGCGTAAGGTTAAAAGGTGTTTCCTTAAAATTGTAAAAATTGTTATACATATTAAATCTTTAAAGACCTTTCAAACTCGAAAACATTACAGTTATTGCTACCATTAATATGCCCGCAGATGCCAACCAAAAAAGAAGATGAAGTTGTCGTTGGTGATTTTCTTCAATAGATTCCACGGTATTTATTTTAGAAATAGCTCCTAAAAGTGGTGATCCTAAATAATTAGTAGCCTCATGAACATCCAGGAACGATTTATCCAAAAATTCAGTTAAAAAAATCAAGGTTACTCCAAGCCCTATTCCTAAAAATAATCCCATAAAGGTTATCAAAAATTTATTAGGACTAATTGGTCTGGAAGGAACGCGGGCTTTCTCGATAATGGTGTACTTTGTCCCTTCTTTAGAAGATTGAAGTCTCTGTGTAATTTTGGCAGTTTCAAGATGTTGTAGAAGATTATTATAAATAGTTTCATTGACACCTACATCACGAGCCATAACATTGTCAACTTTGTCCATCAGCATTACCTTATAGAGATCTTTTTCATTCACTGATGCTGTATTAAGATTAGCTGAAACATCTGTTACAGCTTTCTGACCAATTTTAGTTAAAGCTTCTTGAATTTGAGATAGCATTGGCCTGGTTGTTTCTGCATTAAGCTTCACATCCTCTGAGTATTCTAATTTTTGTTTCTTTAAATCTTGCATTTTCTTGTCAATTTGAGACCTTAATTCCCTGACCTGCGGATGTTGTTCAGTAGAATCAACCAAAAGAGTATTTAACTTATCTTTTAATTCAGCGATTTCTGATGATTTAATCTTTCCTAAATAAACATGTAATTGTTCTTCAATAAATTTAATAGCATTAGATGTTTCAAGGTTTTGAGCTGAAACGTTACGTTGAATAAAAATATCAGTAATATTTTCTACGACCGCTTGACTTTGAACAGCCTTTGGAGAAACATAAGAAATTTCAATAATATTCTGGCTAATTGGATTAAATTTAATTTCTTTCTGTAATGTCCTAACAAGCATTTCTTTTTCTATTTGAGAGGTCGCTTTGTTATCTAAACGTAATCTTTTGACCAGTTCATTAAGACTTTCCCATCCCAACATTGTCTCTTTAATAGTTTGAATACGCTGTGCAGCTGCTGTTGAAACAGCAATATTATTTAAAAGTGGATTGTCATTTTTACCTTCTTCTACCAAAATTTTTGTTGAAGATTGATACTCTTTAGGTAAAAGCATCGAGATACATACCCCTAAAATCAATCCTACAAATGTTGGAATGATCAAAAACCATTTACGTCTAAAAAATACTTTTAAATATTCCATAATTCCATGACTAATATCTTGCATAATTTTGTTCTTTCTATAAATTTAAAACTATTATTAAAGTACTGCTGCTCTAGCTGCACCAGAAGTACCCGCTGCTTGACCAACAGGACTAAGAATAGGACTTATAGCCCTTGTAGCCTTAGCCCAAAAGGTAGCTGGCAAATACAATGTGTCCCCAGGTTTCATAATATAATTCTCACGTAAATCCCCTTTATAAAGTAAAGCATCCACATTGACCTTCTTTCTTTGAACCTTGCCACTATCAGATGGAGTAAACCAAGAAGCATTATCCGTAGAAGCAGTCAATAATGGTAACCCTGCTGCTAATAGAGCATCCCTAATAGTAATAGTATCCCCACGCATAAAAATCTTTCCAGGAATTCCAACTTCACCAATAACAAAAACTGTTTTGCTGTTATAACCACTAATTTTAAATGTAATTTCAGGTTTAACAATATAGGTAGATAATTTCTTAGCTAAAACTTCTACAGCTTGTTCTTTAGTTAAACCTCCAATATTTACATCTCCTACAAATTCATATTGAATCTTGCCTTCTTTATTAATGGTATATTCACCACTAACCTCAGGATGACGCATTACAACAATATTAAGCACATCCTCTGGTCCTAATGTGTATTTACTGTTTTGTTCAACATAAGCTTTAGCACCCTGATAATTCTTATATTCCTCAGGGGTCATTGTTGCTTTAATTTTATCTTCTTCTGAATTTGATACTGAATTTAAAGGTTTTTGTGTGTTTTGATCTACAACTTTATCAACCCCTTGAGATATAGGAGCCTGTGCATTTAATTGCTCTAAAGCTTGTTGAGAATAAGCTAGAGAATTAAACCCTATGATACTTAAAAAAACTATAGTTAAAATTTTTACATGTTTTACCCTTTTCATACTAGCTAATCTCCTTAAATTAAAATTATTCCACTTCAACAAGAACTTCATGTAGATGTCGTATCTGGGCAAGGTCATCCTCTTCATAAACACGCCAAGAGCGCCAATCACGTTTGGGCTTTCTAATTTTCCCCATTTTTTCCCATCTAATGATCGTTTTAGTACTAATACCAACAATTTGAGCTACTTCAGTAATAGTTAACCGTTTTTTAGTTCCATTGCTCATCATAGTAAATATCTCTCCCGTAATAACCTCTCTTACCAGCTTAATAAGCAAATAGCGTACCATCTGCATTCTTTTTCATCAAAAATGCTTTAATTGCTTATTGATTATAGGGTTAAGACATTTACCTTAGTTGGCTTAAGACCTTCCTATCACACGTAAGTGTTTAATAGAATAAACAGTATTGTCCAGGAAATACCAGGACAATGCTGGAAATTATAGCATATAGAGGCTTTAAAAGTGTATTAATTTCTATACACAATAATAAAATAACATAAAACTATATATTTCATATAGTTATAACATATTTGCCATATCACATATATATGATATACTTGCTGCGTGAACCTGAATATAAACAAGATCCAAATTCAAAAACAGATTTTTTCCCCTTCTTTAGAACAATCTCTTAACGTTCTTTTGCTCCCCTATGCAGAGTTGAGCATCAATATTGAACAAGAGTTGCAAAATAACCCTTTACTAGAAGCCGAAACTATAACAGAAACAATGCAAGACTCTTCCATTGATTGGCAACGTTTAGAAGCAATAGCTAATCTTCCTTCTAATAAAAATAATTACTCCAATATTGAAGAAAATCAAGAAGCAGAATACTCAAGCATGGCCAGCATGATGACTTTGGAAGACCATTTATTCCAACAATTATTTTGGGAAATTTCTGATCCATTTAAAAGAAAAATTGGAGAATTCATTATTGGCAATCTAGATAAAGATGGATATTTAAGCTTAGATTATGAAGAAATAGCAAAATGCTTAAATATATCTGGCACTTCCGAAATTAGAGAAGTACTTGATACTATCCAAAATTTTGATCCTCTGGGTATAGCTACCAAAAATTTCAAAGAAAGTTTGATTGTCCAGCTTTTTAATCGCCAATCTCCTTACAGAGATTTAAGTATTACCATTGTTGAATCCTATTTGGATGATTTAGGGCATAAACGATACGCCTCACTTGCTAAAAAACTTTCAGTTTCTATAGAAGCTATTACTGAAGCAGCTCATTTAATTAGTCAACTCGAGCCAAAACCAGCTCAAAATTATCGCCCCCTTGACCCTTCTATTTATATACAACCTGATATTTATATCCGTAAGGATGATTCAGGAGAATATATTATTGAAACTAATAAAAAAGGTCTTCCAATCTTAAGAATCAACCAGATGTACCAAAATTTACTCAAAAATCAAAAACTATCAACACAAGAACGTGATTTTATAAAAGAAAAAC
>JAHFBD010000200.1 GCA_023250175.1 Candidatus Melainabacteria bacterium | reverse complement strand
GGAAAACAACACTTTCCATATTTTTAGAAAACATTTGACTTGCATGATATGGCATAGTCGTCGGAAGATTTAAAAAACCGTAGATAGTTACTCCATGTTTTACTACTTGCTTTCCAAGTTCGGTTAATTCACAGTTTCCACCTTGATCAGCGGCAAGATCTACAATAATAGAACCTACTTGCATTTCTTTTACCATTTGCTCTGTAATTAGAGTTGGAGCTTTTTTACCAGGAACCTGAGCAGTAGTTATAACTACATCTGATTTTTTAACATGCTTTTCAATCAGCTCTAATTCTTTTTGATGGAGTTCTTTAGAGACTTGTTTAGCATAACCACCTTCTCCCTCAGTTTGCTCACCAGATAAATCTATCTGTGCAAATCTTGCTCCAAGGCTTTCTACCTGCTCTTTCACTATAGGTCTTGTATCAAAAGCTTCTACTACAGCACCTAATCGTTTAGCAGTTGCTATTGCCTGAAGTCCAGCAACACCAGCCCCAATTATAAAAACTTTAGCTGGTGAAATAGTTCCTGCTGCTGTCATAAGCATCGGAAAAAATCTAGGCAGGTTACTCGCTGCTATTAATACTGCTTTATAACCGGATACAGTACTCATAGAGCTCAGCACATCCATGCTTTGAGCCCTTGTAATTCTAGGTACACTTTCAAGGGCAAACATTGATATTTTTTTTTCTACAAGCTTTTTTACCACTTCCAAGCTATTCGATGCTTGTAAAAGAGAAACTAAAGCACTTCCTTCTTTCATCATATCTATTTCATGAATATTCAGCTTTTCGTTAAATGTAGGTTTTCGTACTTTAATTATTAAGTCACTGGATAAATAAAGGGATTTTATATCGTGAATAATCCCTGCACCAGCTTCTTCATATTCCTTATCCATAAAATTAGATAATAATCCTGCATTAGATTCAACTACTACTTCTAAACCCTTTTGAGTTATCTTTTTTATACTTTGTGGCACCAGTGAAACCCTGGTCTCATTTTCCTTTATTTCTTTGGGTATACCAATTTTCATTTTGACTTTTTGCTTTTTATAATTCTTAACTGGTTCTTAGAGTTTTAATTTGCTAAACTTTAAGCTGATTATTATTTATTATAAAGTGGAATACAAAACTTTGCATAGGATTTATACTTGTAAAAAGCTTATTATTGGTTTTTTACTTATAGGATTGCCTTCATATGGAGCAACATATAAAACCTATACTCCTGTTGAGGCTCTTGTTAAATATTTTCCATCACCAGCACTCATAAGGTGTTTAAATCATAGTAATATACCAGAGAAGTTCAGAAAGGTTCTTATATCAAGATATATAAAATCTCCTCAAAAACCTGAGGAAATTGAAAATATATTAATTGGAGTAAATGGTAAGAAATTTGTTTTTAGCGGTAGTCTTATAGCTAATGGAAAAACCAAGCCCTTAAAAGTAAAACATAGTCCTTATTTTGGTTTTAATAAAGGAGGAAAAATACAACAATCTCTTTTTGGACTTGAGGATTTTCTTAATTTACAAAAAAAAGTTTATATAACCGATATGATAGGAAATCAAAATCTTAATTTTGAAACTTTTTTAAAAACCACTAAAGGCAAAATAGGAAATGCAAATTATAACTTAGAGCTTACGGGAGAAGATAAAGTTTCAGACAATGGAACAAAATACTTTATAAATGGTTCTGGAATGATAGGAGAAGAAAATATAGCAGTAAAAGGAACAAGCACAGATAAAGACTCTTATGAAATTTATGAAACTATTGGATATATAGAAATATATACAAAAATAAAGGTTTATGATTAAAATATATAAGATATGAAAATAAATGAGAGAGAAATAGTAATTGCAATTTGTGCATTTATCGTTGGTTTTTATTTTAATTCAGAAGAAGGCTCTAAACTCTTCAAGAAAGAAGATACAAAACCATCAATTATTGCTTATGTTGTCAGTGATACTTGCCAGTTTTGCAATAAACTTCTTCCTATCTTAGAAAAACTACAAACTCAATATAAAACTAAGCTTAATTTTATAAAATTAGATATTTCAACAGATGATACTAAAAAAAGTGCAGAAGAATTAGCGACAAAATATGGCATTGGCAATTTTCTTACCGAAGTCAATGGTTTACCTACTCTTGGAGTATTTTGTCCTAATGGTGGAAAAGAAATAAAACACATTACCGGCTTAAGAGAAGAAAGTGAGTATATTAAAGAGTTTGATGAATATATAAAAAATATAAAAACTACTTGCACAAAAGAAGGGGATTATATTCCAGTTGCCGAATCAAGGACATAGTTAAAAACCTCAGGAACATTTGTACACTTGTACAAGTCTATTTTGTAGAATTAGACAATTGAGGATTAAGGAATGCTACAACTTACAGAAAGCCAATCAGATTTTCTTTCAATGTTAAAAAAACACTATAGGAAAAGCCCCCTACCATCTATACGTCAAATAGCAAGCGACTTAAAGTTTAAATACCACAATTCTGTGCAACATTACTTAGAAACTCTTATGTTTAGTGGAGTCATTAAGAAAATTGATAGTTTTTTATATTTGGACAAAAAGCTCTTTGGTTTGAAGATTTATAATTCTCGGGTTCCTGCAGGATTACCTGCTGAGGCAAATGACAGTTATGAAGTATTTGACTTTGAAAATTATATGAGCATCGATAATGACAGAGGCTTTATGCTAAGTGTATCTGGAGATTCAATGATTGAAGCTGGAATATACGATGGGGATCTGATTATTGTCGACAAAAAAATACAACCAACACATGGATTAATAGTTGTAGCACTTATAGATGGTGGTTATACTGTTAAATATTTGCGTAAAAAAGGTAGTAAGTTTTACTTAAAAGCAGCTAATCCAAAATATAAGGATATTTACCCCGAATCTGAGTTTAAAATAGTGGGTGTTGTTACAGGATCTATAAGAAGATTTTAAGTTGCGGGATATCCTTTAATTTCCATAACCTAATGTTAACTTTAACATAGTAAAAATGTTCTAACAAGACAAAAGCAACTTGAAAGATCTTTATTTACTATGTTAAACAAATTAAAACAATTTTACATCCTAATACTAGTAATAACTTTATCTGTTTTTCTTTTTACTCCTAAAGCTTATGCAATTGAAACTGATAAACCATTATTTGTAACTATTTCAACCCAATGGTGCTATGCCTGTAAACTATTAAAGCCAAAAATTGATGAATTAAAATCTGAATATGCTGATAGAGTTACATTTATTGAACTAGACCCCACATCAGAAGATTCACTAGCACAATCAATGAAAATTGCTAATGAGTATGGAATAGCTCAATTCTTTAACAATAATAGAAATGCATTTCCAACAGTTGGAATATTATGTTCAAGTACAGCTATACCTGACAAAATAATTGTAGGTGCTAATCAAAAACTTGTATATAAAGAGGCTTTAGATAATTTATTCAATACTCATGATGGGGTTTGTGGTTTAAACATTGGAAGACCACAAATAGCTATAACTGGTCCAGATAGACCAAATGAACCAATAATAGCAGAAATAAAAAGTGATAGACCAGAAGAACATAGCTTTGTAGATAGACCTAAAGAAACCATTGCTGAAGGCCGCCCGCAAGAACTTAGTTTCTGGACAGTAGGCCAACCTATACCAGCTTATGCTTACTATCAATACCTTGTTTTACCAACATGCTCAGCCAGTAATAATATACTCTGTGGAAATGGCATAACAAAAATTGCAAGCAAGTCCGCTGAAGATGATGCACCTACCTTCAAACCCTTTGATCCAAACTATACAAGAGATGAAAAAGGTCTTAAGTTAAAACCAAAGAAAGGAAAAGAGTCTAATGAATAAAAAGATATTTACCACTTTATTTGTATTAATATTCCTAACCTTTACTACCTCTATAGCACAAGCATCTGATGAGCCTTTATTTGTAACAATTACTACAGAGTGGTGCAGTACTTGTAAACAGCTAAAGCCTGTATTAGAAGAGTTAGAAAATCAATACTCTGGACAAGTAAATTTTTTAACATTAAACCCATCAACAAAAGAACTTCTGGAAGAATCCAGACAAAAGGCTGAAGAATATGGAATAGTTGAATTCTTTGAAAAAAATAAAAGTGTTGCTCCCACCGTTGGGATCTTATGTCCTGATGGAAAAAAAGTAGATAAGGTTTTTATTGGGGAAATAAATATAGAAACCTATGAACATGCTCTAGATGAATTATTATCAGACTCAAATACAATCTGTAGTTTATAAATTAAAGTTGTTTAAAATAAAAAGA
>JAHFBD010000199.1 GCA_023250175.1 Candidatus Melainabacteria bacterium | reverse complement strand
GTCTAGTAAAAGAAAATGATTTAAGTAAAGTAAACCTGGCTTTCTTTACAATAAATGGATGGGTTAGCATAGGATTTTTTGTTTTTATTGTTTTAGAAAAATCAATTTGAGCTTATGTCTAAAATATTTATTACAGGTGCCACTGGATTTATTGGAAACAATTTAGTTGAAAGCCTTTTAGAAAAAAGCTACAAAGTAAAACTTCTTGTAAGAGACAAAAAACTACTTGAGCTATTTAAGTGGAAAGATAATGTAGAAATTGTTTCTGGCGATATATTAGAACCTGATTCATTTAAAGATAAAATGAATGATTGCGAAATCATAATACACAGTGCTGCAATAATTTCATTTTGGAATAAGATCTGGGATAAAACCTATAAAATAAATGTAACAGGTACAAAGAATATATTAGAAGAAGCTCTTAAAAGCAAGTGTAAGAAATTTATTCACATAAGCTCAGTAGCTGCTGTTGGATATGGGGAAAACGGGGAAGCTATTAACGAAGAACATCCATATAACTGGAATAAATTAAATATTTCATATATGGAAACAAAACACCAAGCAGAACTTGAAGTATACAATGCTATAAAAAAAGGACTTAATGCTAGCATGGTTAATCCCGCCAATGTATGGGGAAAAGGTGATATAAGAGGACGAAGAACTCGAATAATAAAAGCAATTAAAAAAGGATTTCCATTTTATACAGAAGGCGGCACAAACTTTGTAGATGTAGATGCTGTCTGCGAAGCCATTATTAATGCAATTGAAAATGGCAAGACAGGGGAAAGGTATATTTTAGGTGGTGAAAACTTAACAATTAAAGAATTTTCAAAAATCATTGCTGATGAATTAAAAATAAAAAAACCATTTATCAGGATTCCAAGACTTCCTATAACTCTATATTCTTACTCTCAGGAAATCTTAGCAAGATTTCTCCCAATAACTCCCAAACCATGTGCATCACAGCTTTCGTTAATTGGTCAACGGATTTACTATGATAGTTCAAAAGCAATTAGAGAATTAAAGATGCCCGTTATTCCTATCAAAGATTGTATTCATAAAACTATAGAGTTTTATAAAGAACACAACTTAATCTAAGAACTTATCTAAATCTTTGATTCTCTGTCTACTGATTCTCTAGTCCTCTAGTACTTTCCTTCACACCTATGAATTTTTACAAAGTTACTCTCACCCCTTGCTGCAATTGGTAACCCACCTGTAACAATAACAATATCTCCATGTTTTACAATTTCATTTTCTATTAATGTTTTCTCCACAAGCTTCATCATTGTCTCTGTATCTGAAATATCCATCATTAAAATTGGTGTAATTCCCCACCACAAACTAAGCTGCCTACTTACAATTTCATTTTGAGTTAAAGCAATAACCTTAACAGGTGGTCTTTGTTTTGAAACAAGATTTGCAGTATTACCAGATAGTGTAAAAGTAGCAATTGCAGTAGCTTTTACACGTTCAGCCAACTCACATGCACTCCTGGCAAGATTTTCCTGAACAGTTGTAACATCATGCCTAAAACGTGGGGCAACTTCTTCAGTAGCAACAGCAATATTATGCATTGTCTGAACTGCTAAAATCGGATACTTACCAATTGCAGTTTCACCAGATAGCATAGTCGCATCTGTACCATCAAAAATTGCATTTGCAACATCACTCAGTTCAGCACGTGTAGGTCTTGGCGAGTGAATCATAGACTCCAGCATTTCAGTAGCTGTTATAACTAAAACATTATTTTCATTAGCCTTCTGAATAATTTGCTTTTGTATAGCTGGCAACTTTTCATAAGATAACTCAACCCCTAGATCACCCCTTGCAACCATTATCCCATCAGAAACTTTCAATATATTATCCAAATCATTTATAGCCTGAGGTTTTTCAATCTTTGCTATAAGTTTAACTCTGGAACCCTCTGGCAACAGACCTCTTAGCACTTTGACATCATCTGCAGATCTTACAAACGACAAAGCCACTAAATCAACCCCATGTTCTAATCCATGCTTTAAGTCCTCTTTATCTTTTTCAGTTAAAGCAGCAACATTTTTTAATTCAGAATCCGGGAAGTTAACACCTTTCCCATCATACAATTCACCACCATAGACAATTTGACATCCGATATTATACTCATCAATCTTATGCAAAACCTTCAGTTCAATAATTCCATCATTCAATAACACTCTTTGTGATGGTTTCAAACAACCAATAATATTAGTAAAATTTAATATTGGAAGTTTCTCTTGTGTACCTTCAATGTTTTGTGTAGTTAAAACAACTATTTTTCCATCTTTTAACAAAGCACTTCCGCTCTTCAATTTCCCAACTCTAATCTTTGGACCTTGTAAATCAAGAAGAATCGCTATCCTTTTTTTTAAAACCTTTGAGTGCTCTCTAATATATTTAATTACATCAACTCGCCCCTGAAAATCGCTGTGGGAACAGTTTATTCTAAATACATTAGCACCTGCTTCTATAAGTCCTTTTATTACTTCAGGACTACAAGAAGCAGGACCAATTGTAGCTATTATTTTTGTTAATCGTGACTGTGGCACTGACCTAGCTTTCAAGCATTATTTTTTTTATTTGACCGGTTACTTTCAATGCATCAGAATATTCTCTCTGCCACATATTTCTTCCGAAAATCAACCCTGTTGCACCATTTTCCATTGCTGATTTAGCCTTATGAATAAGGTCTTCATTACTCTCTTTACTCCCACCAGAGAATAAAACCATTGTTCTACCAGCAGCTTTAACAACCTTAGCAATAGCATCATCATATGAAAGCTTTAAAGTATTGTAAGGCTTTGGAAGTTTGTCTAGTTTTGCTTCATCAATTTTTGGTACATTTATTTTAACGATATCTGCACCAAATTCACAAGCCAATCTCGCTGCATAGTCAACCGCATAAATACTATCTTTGCCACCTTTAGCATCTATTGCAGAACCTCTTGGATAAGACCAAACAATTAATGGCATTCCATATTTTTCACAATCGTAACGAACTTCATTTAACTGTCGAATATCTCTATCTTGTGAAGGAGAACCTGCATATAAAGTATATCCAACAGCATCAGCACCTAATCGTACAGCATCTTCAACTGATGCCGTTAAAGGCGAAAAAGCATTATCATCTGATGGAACATTAGTCTTACCATTAATCTTTAAAATTAATGGAACTCTTCCAACATATTTCCTGGAGTACTTTTGAGCCAATCCAATATGCAATGCAATTGCTGAATATCCACCCTCTAGTGCAAGTCTATATTGGTAATCTGGATCTTCGCTTGGTGGATTACTAAAGAAATTTAATGGTCCATGTTCTATCCCTTGATCAATTGGTAAAACCATTAATGTTCCATTTGCTGGACCATGCTCATGTAACAATCTATATAATCTTGTCTTTTTTCCTAAAGAAATATCTAAATCATCCAATTTAGGTCTTTGTACTTTCATTTTTAATCCTTCCTTTGTACTATTTGTTTTTTCTGCTACTGTCATTTAATACCTCTTTTCTTGAATTACTTATTAACCACTTTGTTTATAAAAAGTTTAAATATTACAAAACATATTAATTATATCTCTTACTATCAGAGAATGAAAACCAAATTATCGAATAAAACCTTACCTTACAAGTCCTTTAATTAGAAATATTACGCTAGCTAGGTAGTAACAAATACTACTTACAGTTAAAATAATAAGAGATATTTATTAGTAAGGAGAAAGTAATTATATGAATAAGGCAAGTCAACAAATAAATCTGTTAAAACTAATGGCTATTTCTTTAATATTGATTTTCAATACTTGTTTTACCTGTTACTTTTCTTTTGCAAAAATACCTATAGACTCAGATACAATTGCTGAAATTGCAGAACATATTAGTAATACAGTAGTAAATATTGATTGCTCACAAGAGATTAAAGAAGACCAAGTAAAAAAGAAAAGTCTAGACTTAGGGGGGATTGAATTACATATTCCAGATATAACGCAAGAACCTGAAGCTGGTGGTGGTTCAGGAGTAATAATTAAAAGCAATGGGTACATCTTAACTAACTATCACGTCGTAAAAAAAGCCGATAAGATTATAGTCACTCTTAAAGATGAAAAACAATATAACGCAAAACTGATTGCACATGATAGTTATAGCGATATTGCTATTGTAAAAATTGATGCGAAAAATCTCCCCGTTGCAAAGCCAGGTGACTCAAAAAAACTCAGACCTGGAGACTGGGTAATTGCTATTGGCTCACCCCTTGGTTTAGAACACACTGTAACACTTGGAATTATTAG
>JAHFBD010000024.1 GCA_023250175.1 Candidatus Melainabacteria bacterium | reverse complement strand
ATTTCCCTTATCATCTTTATAAACAGATGCATTATAAAGAACATCAGTTAATTTCCCTGATGTTGATCTAATAGTCAAAGCATAGTCAGTAACAAATCCTTTTTTAAATACCTGTTGGTAGCCCTCTCTTGCTTTTTCTGGTTCTGTGAAATAATTTGAAAAGTCTGTTCCTATTAAAGACTCACGTGGTACACCGGTTACTTTAATAGTGGCATCATTAACGTCAGTAATTTTACCTTCTAGAGAAATAGTAACAAGTGGATCAAGAGATGCTTCAATTAAACTACGAGCATATTGGGATGCCTGCTTAGTAAGAGTAACGTCACGAGCAGCAGCAAATACACCAAGAACATTCCCCTTTTCATTTTTATAAACAGATGCATTATAAAGAACATCACTTAACTTCCCAGACTTATGACGAATGGTAAGTGAATAGTCAGTAACTCTTCCTTTTGAAAATACTTGTTGATAACCTTCACGTGCTTTTTCTGGTTCTGTAAAATAATTTGAAAAATCAGACCCGATTAATTCTTCTTTTGTACAGCCAGTGATTTGAGCAGTAGCTTCGTTAACATCAGTGATTTTACCTTCTGGTGAAATAGTAACTAGTGGGTCAAGTGATGCTTCAATTAAACTACGTGCATAAAACTGAGTATTCTTAAGTTCCTCAATTAGTCGAATTTCATCTGAAATATCTTTTGAAATCAGTAAAAACCCGATAGGTTTTCCAGAAGGATCATATCGTGGAGTCATTACTACTCTAGCAATAAAACGGCTCCCATCTTTTCTGAGTCTATTAAGAGTCCCTTCCCACTTCCCATTTTTAAGTGCAAGAGTCGTAATTTCAGCTGGTTTGCCGGATTGCACATCTTCAGGAGTATGTAATATAGAAGAGTTTGCTTTACCTACAACTTCATTAACATCGTATCCATAGAGACGTTTAGCACCTTCATTCCATAAGAGAATATTTCCTTCTAAATCCTTACCAATTACTGAGTACTCTGTCGAAGATTCTAAAATATTTTGTAAGAATGCCTGAGTATTTTTAAGTTCTTCAATCAATCGAGTTTCATCTGAAATATCTTTTGAAATTAACAAAAATCCAACAGGCTTTCCGGAAGAATTATATCTTGGAGTTATTACTATTCGAGCAGTAAAGTGGCTCTTATCTTTTCGCAACCTATTAATAGTCCCCTCCCACTTTCCATGTTTAAGTGCAAGAGACATAATCTCGGCCGGTTTGCCAGACTTTAAATCTTCGGGTGTATGTAATATAGAAGAGTTCGCTTTACCTACGACTTCGTCAACATCATAGCCATAAATACGTTTAGCGCCCTCATTCCATAAGAGAATATTTCCTTCTAAATCCTTACCAATTATTGAGTATTCTGTCGAAGATTCTAAAATATTTTGTAAGAATACAGAAAGCTCGCCAGTATCAGTACTTGACAGTGATTGTCCTTTGGTAGCATTATTATTTGGACTCATTGAAAAATTCTTTCTTGATCTTGAAAAATGTTGCTCTACTTGTTAAATTTTCTAAAGCCAGAGAACAAGTAACATATACCCCCCCCAAAAAAAAATAACAAAAGTTTAAAACTTGTTACAGATAATTAGAAATGCTTTTATACAAAGAAACTTCCAGTAATAATTTAGTTTTCTTATATTAGGGATATTATTTAAAGTCTTTCAACATATGAATTATTTGTCCTCATATTTTTACAAAAGAAGTTAGTCATAAGTAAAGTAATGAAATTTAGTAACCTATTCCTTCAAATTCAAAACCCAATTGGCATCTATTAATTATTCTCCAAAAATTAAAAAACCTTAAAGCTAATAACCATAGAGATTTGAAGGATGTGATTCCCTCTAGTTAAGGAAGTTTGCTGCTCAAGCAAAGCTTGAGCGGTAACTTGTATTATCCAAGAAAAGCCTTATATTTTTAGGAAGGTTGCTTGAAGTAGCTAGCTCAAATTTTTATTAAAGATCACTAATCCTGTTCTCTTGTTCTATGTGAAAAAGGATAAGATAAGCAACTAACCACTTTATTAAGAAATGATGGATTTAAGTTCTTCAATACTGTTCTTGCACAATTGGAAACTTCTGGATCATGTAAAAGTTTAGTTATTGGTTCAATAGCTCTTTGATCACCTATTTTTCCTAATGAGACAACTGCTTCTCGGCGAATATTAGGATCTGAATCATTTAGAGTTTCTATTAATAAAGGAACAGCAATTTCAGAAAATCTTGGCTTTATAACAGAACAGCTATAGGAAAAACTTAACCACTGAACAGTTACAAATCTACGTAACCAATCTGGAGATTGTAGATTTTTTCTAGCTCGTGCTAATTGTTCTTCCTCTAATTTACAACATTCTTCAGGATCAGTAACAACATTTAAAGTAACCTTGAGCACATTTACTGGCTTAGGATTTAGCTCTCCAATTGGCCTTATGGAATTTGACATAAGAATAAAATTATAACAAAGCTCAAAACTAATTTTTACTAAACAAAACTAACTTAAAATAAAGAATTGGATTTGGAAAAATAAAAACTCCCCGTAGCGTATGAAATCCGAACTAGAATAATACTGGAAAAGCTTAGTATTTACTGTAACAAGGCAGCTTAAATGAATCAATCTTATATAATCCTATATAATCTTATATAGTTAAGATATAATGATGTTAGATTATGCCAAAACAGAGATTTAACAATAGGTTAAGTAATTTACCATCTTCAATCTGGTCAAAAATAACCAAGATTGATGAACTGAAAGGTAGATGGATAGGTGGGGTCGATTTAAATCCTCAAATCCTTGGAAGACTAAAAAAGTCAGTCCTAGTTACATCTACAGGTGCATCTACAAGAATTGAAGGAGCAAAATTAACAGACAAAGATATAGAAAAACTTCTTAAGGGGCTTTCAATGCAAAAGTTCTCTGATAGAGATAAGCAAGAAGTAAAAGGCTATTATGAACTTTTAGAAAATGTATTTAATTCATGGGAAATCATTGGATTTAATGAAAGCACAATCAAGCATTTTCATAAGGAGCTTCTAAAATATGTAGAAAAAGATAAGTTACATAGGGGTGAATATAAGAAAACTGAAAATAAAGTTTTAATGATAAATGAAGCGGGAGAGTCATTAGGAGTACTCTTTAATACAACCTCAGCATATTTAACTCCTAAAGAAATGCTTGAGTTAGTTGATTGGACAAAAGAAACTTTAAAACGTGAGCTATTTCATCCTCTTTTAGTAATAGGAAATTTTATAGTAGAGTTTCTTCAAATACATCCATTTCAAGATGGAAACGGAAGGGTCTCAAGAATATTAACTAATTTACTTCTTTTAAAAGCAGACTATTTATATATGCCTTATATTTCACATGAAAAAATTATTGAAGACAATAAACCTGACTATTACTTAGCATTAAGAAAAACTCAAAAGACTTTTAAAACTAAGAAAGAAAATATATTTCCTTGGTTAGATTTCTTTTTTGATGTTTTACTTAAACAATCTAATCAAGCAATTAGCTTGCTTACAGAGGATAATATTGAAGTTATTCTTTCTAAGAAGCAATTGGAACTTTGGGAGTTTATTCAAAAACAAGATGAAGTTACACCACGTATGATCGAGACTAAACTGAAAATTCCTAGACCTACAATAAATCAAATACTTAATAAGTTGCTTGATTTGAAAAAAATCAATAGGATTGGTATGGGACGGGCTACAAGATATAAAGTTAAAAAATAAAAACTCCCAGGAGAGGGCTCGAACCTCCGACCAATCGGTTAACAGCCGACCGCTCTACCACTGAGCTACCTGGGAATATTCAGAGATCATAAATCAGATACCAGAGAATCAGAAAAAATCTTTTTCTCTTGTTCTGATATTTGTTTATAATACCGCATTTTAAATAGTATGTCAGCTGTATATCGTTTTCTATAAATCACTTAAAAGACCTACTTTTTAAACGCTTTTATAACCATAGCTGGTGGAATAGTACACAAGTCATTTATAGGCAACGGTTTAACTATTTCAAACTTATCTTCAAATCCTGCTTCAGTTAAAATTCTTTTATAATCTTCTTCTTGCCAATAATAATCCTGAAATGTAACTTGTACTTTGTCTTTAAATGTTATATTAACCCGTTCTCCACTCTTGCTAGAAAAAGTTGGTGGAAATGAACTTTTAAATGATATATATTCATGGCCCCACATAGCTGGATTTGATGTGACAATTACATAAAACCCTCCTGGCTTTAATACTCGCAAGACTTCTCTGTCTGACTTAATAGCATAATTCTTAGTAGGATCACTCTCAACATGAGTAAGAGCACTAAATACAAAGTCAAACTCATTATCTTCAAAAGGAATATGATCATAGGTTGAAACTTTAAATGATAAGTGAGGAGTTAATCTCTGCGCAGTGTTAACCATGTCTTGATCTATATCAATCCCTTCTGCTTTTGCGCCTAGTTTATCTAGAAACTTTGTTGAGCGGCCATTACCACAACCTTTATCCAAACCATAAAGACCCCTTATATCACCAAGTAATTCTGTGGCACCAATAAATCCAACCTTAAACGTTCCTGTAAGATCCAAGTCCCTATATATATTTGCTGGTATAGTACTTTTCCCAATGATTGGTTTTTGAATTTCCATTATGTTCATAATACAAAGTATTTACTTGGCTTGTCAAAATTAAATCTGTAATAATAATTGCAGTATTTTAATCTATGTATAAGGTTTTAAAGGCAAATTGCCTACCTATAGACTAATCCAATTCATAGAATCCAGTAAAATTAAAACTATGTCTCTTAAAAAACTTAAGCTCCCAAAGATCAAAATTGGCATTGATATTTGTCAGATAAATCGTGTTAGTTTAGCTTATAAAAATTTGGGTAAAAAATTTCTAGAAAGAATTTTTACAAATAAAGAAATCAAATATATTACCTCAAACAAAAAAAGCTTAGTGTATAAATTAGCTGGGCGATTTGCTGCTAAAGAAGCCACATCAAAAGTACTTGGTACTGGTTTACGTGGGGTTTACTTTAAAGAGATTGAAATCATAAGAGAAAAAAGTGGGGCTCCTAAAATAGTTTTACATAAAAGAGCAAGGCAAAAAGCAAAAGAAAAAAACTTGTCTGATTTTGAAGTATCAATATCTCATGAAAAAGATTTTGCAATTGCTATGGTAATAGCTATAAACACTAAGTCTTCGGTTTGATTGTGGCTTGTAATCCTTTAACTCTATCTAATAACTTCTTTGCAACCAGTTCATTTGCACAAGGAATTTTAATTGTTTTATTGCTAGCTTTATAAAGCTCAACATAATAAGGTAATAAGCTTGTTACCCTTTCTGTCTTATTTTTGCTATTTGCTTGATCATCATTAATTTGTAATGTACTGATATATGCCATAAAATCTTCTTATTTCTTTACATTTTTATATTAAGTAACCTGATTAGATTAGCAATTTGCAGAGCTAAAAACAATTCTTGACAAGGACGGAACTTTTTGTATTGTAGAACTAACAAGGCTCTTGCAAAGTTACAAATTGTACACTTTATAGTTCATTCAATTTGTTGACAGGTTCTTGACATATATCTGTTATACAAGGTTACAATGTAACAACGAGAGCACAAAATTTAAAATCAATAGAAAGGAAACAAGCGTAGTCCAAAATGATTTTAGAAGAATTTGTTAGTTATTATCATAAAAACAAAGGGAAAAAGAAACAAGTAAAAGAAGTTCTTATAAGCTGGCTTAAGTTAGAGCTTGCTTCACTACCAAAGAAAAATTATCAAAAAGTTTTGCATAATGAGCTCCTTATTATAGAAGATGGCAGTATAGTACCGAAGAATAAGCAAGGAGAAAACCTATTAAGTTCATTAATTAGAATGACTAATATACTTGAAGAAAAAGAGTTTGAATCATGGGCAAGTGGAGTAAAGCCTAAGGATTTTTTACATGCCTAAGATCTTAGTAACTGGTTTTGCAGGATTTATTGGAAGTCATTTAACTGAAAAGCTACTAGATGAAGGATATCAAGTAGTAGGTATTGATGACTTCAATGACTATTACGATCCTAGTATTAAAGAAAAAAATATTCTTAGTTTTAAAAATAATAAGAACTTTTTCTCTTATAAGTTTGATATAAGACAAAAATCATTTGTAGAAGATCTATTCAATAAAGAAAAACCAGAGGCTGTAGTACATCTAGCTGCACGAGCTGGGGTCAGACCATCATTATTACAGCCAATCTTATACGAAGAAGTTAATGTTCTTGGCACATTAAATCTTTTAGAGTCTGCAAAAAATAATAATTGCCAAAAGTTTATTTTTGGATCTAGCAGCTCTGTCTATGGAGAATGTAAAAATACTCCTTTTAAAGAAACTGAATTGGAGCTAAAACCAATTTCACCTTATGGAGTTAGTAAACTAACTGGTGAAAATTACTGCCGAACTTATAACCATTTGTTTAAACTACCAATAATTTGTCTTCGTTTTTTTACTGTTTATGGACCTCGTCAAAGACCTGATCTTGCTATTCATAAATTCACAAAACTAATCAGTGAAAGTAAACCGATTCCTATCTTTGGTGATGGGCAATATAAGAGAGATTTTACATATGTTACTGAAATCATTGATGGAATTATGTCATCAATTAAATACACTAAAACTAGTTTTGAAATATTTAACCTGGGAGAATCACACACTACCTCTGTAACTGACTTAGTAAAACTCATTGAACATGCACTTAATAAAAAAGCAGTTATAGACTGGCAGCCATCACAAGCAGGAGATGTACCACTTACATATGCAGATGTAAGCAAGGCTGCAAAACTTTTAAATTATAAGCCGCAAACTGCTCCAGAAGAAGGAATTAAAAAGTTTGTAGAGTGGTATCTAAAAGATAAGAATTCTATCCTTGTCTAAACTAAATCTTTGATTTTTAAAAAGAAGGTCAAAGAAGAAAAGTAATGTGTCTTACAACACTCTTTTATTTGTTCTAACTTTACGATAGAATACAACTAATTAAACACATTAATGTCAACAGTATCTCTTATAAAACCTATAGGAACTCATGCCAGCATACCTCAGAGGATATGCCAAAATACAAATGCCAGGCCTGGTATTTCTGCATTAGCATCAAGTCTACCTGCCGAGAACAAAACCAAATCCAGCTTTTTATTAAAATTTTTAAAATGGTCTAAACAAAGTAGTATAGGTCAGTTTTTATTTAAGGGTACAACGCTTGGACTTCAGCTGACTAACTCTTTAGCACATGTATTGAAAATAGATTTAGGAATAGACAAGTTTATTGAAAAAGAATTAAATAAACATTTGTTTAGAACTGATCTTAGTGATCCTCTTCCTCCAAACATAGATATGAATAGCTTAATCAAGTTAGAAAATAAAGGAGAGCCTACTTTATATGGACATCTCTTTGAAAGCCCTAATTCAAAAGTACTAGCTATTTTCTTACATGGTTTTGGCAGTACTATATTTGAAGATATTCCAAACTGTTTAAGAATACAAAAAGAATTAAATACAAATGTCTTATGTGTTGATTATAGAGGCTATGGGCTTTCTGAAGGCACACCAACTATTGATGGAGTTACAAAAGATGCAATTAGGATGTATGACTACGCAACAAAGATAAAAGGCTATGATAGTAAAAACATAATCTTTGTTGGAATTTCTTTAGGTGGTCCAATTGCACTTGAAGCCTATTCAATACTGAAACAACAAAAGAAACCTCTGGGGGCTATGGCTATGTTATATCCTTTTAGTTCTGTCAGAGACATTACTAGATGGCGAGTTCCTGAAGTACCTGCTTATTTTCTTCCAGATGATAAGTTTAATGCTAAAAGATTAGCCAAATCTGTTTCAATACCTGTACATGTTGCTTGTGGTGATATGGATAAAGATACACCCAATGAACAATCAAAACAAGTATACAAGAATGTCCCTGGAACAAATAAGGAAATCTTTATTTTACAGGGCATTGGTCATAATAGCCTAGGAACGTCGGATCACCCGTCCGTCACTGATTACTTTTCTTCCCTAAGGAAATGGGTTAAAAAATATTTCCCTGATGTTTTGTTGAAATAAGCCTTTGTTCAATATCTTTTCTAAAACGCTGAAATCTATAAAGCAGTCCTAGCAACGATTTCACTTATATCCTGCACAACAGGTGGCTCTCCACTCTTATCAAGTGTTCGTGCAGTTTCTAGCATAATTGTACAGAAAGGGCATGCACTAGCTACAGTTTTTGCACTTGATTCTTTAACTTCATTTAATCGCATAACATTAATTTGTTTGCCTGGTGCCTCATACCAAAGCTGTGCACCACCACCGCCGCAGCAAGTACCTTTTTCTTTTGAGTTTTCCATTTCAATATATTTTAATCCTGGTACTTTATTTAAGATGTTTCGCGGGGCATCATATTGACCATTATGACGACCCAAATAACAAGAGTCATGATATGTAATTTGTTCACTAACTTCTTTATTCATTACTAATTTCCCTTGTTTAATTAAATCCCATAAAATTTCTGTATGGTGTAATACCTGCACTTCTTTTAATCCAAATTCTGGATATTCATTTTTAAAAGTATTAAAACAATGTGGACAATGAGTAATTATTTTTTTTACATTTTTATTGTTAAAAGTCTCAATATTTTCCAGCGCCAATTCCTGAAAAAGTCCTTCATCCCCAGCTCGTCGAGCTGTATCTCCAGTACACTTTTCTTTTTTCCCTAAAATAGCAAACTTTACTTCTGCTTTCTTTAAAAGATTTACCATTGTTTTAGCAATATTCTGATTTCTACTATCATAGGCACCAGCACAACCAATCCAGTATAAATATTCAAAGTCAGGTGTACTGTCAACCTTGGGCACATCAAGTCCTTCAGTCCATTTTTCCCGATCTTCTGGCGGTTGTCCCCATGGATTACTACGGGAACGAATGTTTTTTAATGTGTTTAATAAATTGTTCGGGGCTTTATTTTCTGAAATTAAAGTACGCCTTAATTCAACAATTTTTGTTAATTGATCTATTCCTACTGGACAGGACTCTACACAAGCTCTACAAGTAGTACATGACCACAAAGTTTCTTGACTAATTAAATTAAGCAGTTGGTTTGAGCTTTGAGCCTCTTGAGTACCTTTAAAACTATGTTTGGATAAAGGTTTATTATTCATTATTTGTTTTAAGTCTAGAATTAGCCATTTTGGTGATAAGGGTTTTTCTGAATTTGTAGCGGGGCAGGCTTCCTGACATCGTCCACAAGCAGTACATGTATCTAAATCCATTAAATCTTTCCATGAAAAATCTTGTATCTTATTTATGGTTTGAGCAAAGTCTTCTGGAGGATTATCCATTGCTAATATTTCAGCTAAATTAAATGGTGTAGTTAAAGCTCCTTTTGGTTTTGTGTCAAAGAAAAATAAATTTGCTGGGGCTAAAAACATATGACTGAATTTTGTATATGGAATTAATGCAATAAAAGAAAAGGTTTGTATTGAATGAATCCACCATAAAGTCAAATGAATTATTTTTTTAATGTCATATGACAAAGTATTCACTAATAAAGCAACACACGCTCCAATAGGCGCATATGGTTCTATCTGATTAGTAGCAGATTGCCTTAAACCTTCAATTAAAAATCCAACTATTACAAATGTTTCCAGATAAATTAACTGTATCCAATCATTTTGAGAATTATCTAGTCTGGAAGGCTTTTTAACATATCTAATATATCCAAAAGCAATAAGACCAACTAGCATTAATAAACCACATAAGTCCATAAAAAGTGAGTAGGCTTTGTAAAAAGCCCCTTCAAAGAAGTATTCAGGCATTTTATCCTGCACAGTTAAAATATCTGTTCCAATCCACAGCACAAAAAAACCATAAAAAACTAAAATATGAGCGATAAGAGCAAATTTGTTTTTCCCCCATCCTTTATGCAAAAAGCTCCTATCAAACATGTATTTGACACGTTTAGGGATGTCATTAAAATTATTTTTTGGCTTTCCTTGTGCCCAGGTTTTGATTTTTAAATAAAACCCATAAATAAAAAATATTAATGAAATAACAAATAAAACATAAAAGATTTGTTTATGATAAGGGAAATCATGAATATTCCACCAGAGCCCACGTGTTTCCATATAAAGCTATTTTAACAGCGAATACGATCATATAAATAGTTTATGGCATGAAATTTATTAGGTTTGGGCTTGTTTTAAGTTACGGAGTTTATTAGCTCTTTCTAAATAAGCCTTTGCTTTATTTTCATCGCCTGTCTTTTTACAAACCTCTGCTATGTTATCTAATACTACAGCAATATCAGGATGATCTTTACCAAGTGATTTTTCAAGTATTGTAATAGTATTTGCAAAAAGAGGTTCAGCTTCTTTGTATTTTCCTTCTAAAAAATATATAGCACCAAGATCATTTAGTGATTGTGCATAAGAAGGATTTGTTTTACCTTTAGAGGTTTCACGAATAGTCAATAACTTTCTAAACATACCTTCTGCTTCAGGATATCTTGATTGTGATTTATATAACTCTCCCAGATTACCAAGCAAGGCATCAAGATTATTAACAACATTAGCTTTTACTTTCTCATCTTTACCAACTTTTATTTGTTTTTCATATATAGCTAAAGCCTTAGTGTATAAAGGTTCTGCTTCAGGTACTCTCTTTTCTAAAAAATACAGGGTAGCCAGATTGTTAAGTGATAAAGCATAATCTGGATGTTCAGTTCCTAATACCTTTTCACGAATAGCAAGAGCTTCTTTATATGGATTTTCTGCTTCATAATATCTTTTTTGGATTCTGTATAATTCAGCTAAATTGTTTAGAGATGTAGCTGTGTATGGATGTTCTTTACCAAATGTTTTTTTTGCAAACTTTAAAGACTCCTGGGCTGATTTTATGGCTTCTTTAGGGTTGTTTTGTTGATAGTATTGAATTGCTTTTAAATTAAGTAACCTCCATGCTTCTAGTGAATTTTTTTCAGGATTTTGTCCTTGGCAAGAAACACAAGGAGGCTTGCTGGAACAACCATTAAATGACACTGTAATAAAACAGCTTATTATAAGAATTAAAATAATTTTTATTGACACATTCATTTTTCTTACTCCTAATATACTTTTTATTTTTATCTATCTAATTTTCAGTTATTAGTTGCTAATTGTATTATTACCTAGCTAACATAATATTTCTAAGCAAACAACTTATAAGGTAAGATTTTATCCCAAAGATTATAAGAAACTCAGTAAAATCTGTAAGGTGTTATAAATGGCAGACTGGAAGCACTATGGAAAGCTGGTTTTGGGAGCACAGCGAAAAAACCAGCGGTAGGTAGAAATCCAATTGTCAATTTGCTATAAATACATGACATTTAGCAACTGCTCTATCCACTTCAAAAACCACATCTGGGCGTATATTAAATTTACACCTAATTCCTGGTTGATATGGCTTTTGCGGAGAAAAGTACTGACATGTACTACATAAATCATAGCGAGCAGTAGTTGTAGCTTTACAATGCCAGGGATCGTTTGTCACTTCGCTATCTATATCTTCATTTAAATCGGGCATATTTTAACTACTTTAGCAATTTTTAACTAATGCTTCTAATCCTAAGAGATAACTATCTTTTCCAAATCCAGTTATTTGCCCAATTGCAACTGAGGCTGTTAAGGACTTGTGTCTAAATTCCTCTCTTTTATAAATATTGGATAAATGAATCTCTACTACTGGCAGTTTTACAGCTAACAATGCATCACGTATTGCAACACTGGTATGCGTATAAGCTGCTGGGTTTATAAGAATACCATTAGTTCTATCCTTAGAGGCTTTTTGAATAATGTTTACAAGCTCTCCTTCAATATTAGATTGATTTATCTTAAGCTCTACATTTAGTTTTTTTGCAAGTATTTTTAGTTCATTATTTATTTTTTCTAATGTAGTCTTTCCATAAACAGTTTTTTCACGCTTACCTAGCATATTTAAGTTAGGGCCATGTAAAATCAAAATCTTTTTACGTTTAGTAACAGTCTTTCCTTTTTTTTGCATATTGATTATTATAGCGTTTAGAAGAATAAGAATTAATAATAGAACTATTATTACTATGTACTACACGCTAAGCGCTATCAGCTTGCTATGCGCTATCATTATCAAACAAGGGGGTAATAATCATGTCATCAATGTTAAAAAACGTTTCTAATGAAGAAAAACTTAGAGCAACAAAGGATATTGTTGTTGCATATATAAATAGCTCAGTAAAAAAAAAGGGGGAAGATTCAGAACCCACAATGAAACCAGAGCAAGTTTGTGATCTATTAAAAAAAGTGTTTCACGCAATGGAAGAAATATTACCAGCTATAGAAACTAAAGTAGGATTACACTAACTATCTTTCTTTAATCCTTTTCCATCTATAAAATTAGAGTTAGGTTTATTTTTAAGCCTTAAAGAATAGGTATTTGTAAGAGTTGTATTAGAACTGTTTACTATATTTATTAGCTTTCTAATTTGCCCCCAGATATACCAGCTTGAAAAACTTTCCATAAAACCTTGCCAGGCTGTTTTTATTATAGGAATATTGTTTATATTTACTTTTGGGCTGTTTGTAAGTACTGTTTGCGTTACGTTGTCAATTATAGAGTCTTCGCTACCTCTACAATCTACCATATTAGAATTACTGATTTTAGTCTTGGCACTATCCATAAGAATTATATTTTTGCTTTGATCAATCATAGCTCCTTCATTATATTTAACTTCACATTTTGTACTAGCTACAATACTACTCTTTGGACTTTTATCTACAATGATATCTAAGCAATGTAAATTAACCTGTGAGTCTGGACTATTGTTTATTTGGACATTCCAATTAAAGTCCCATAAAAATATATTAAAAGGTTTTTTATTAGAAAGTAGAACTTTAGCACCTGAACTATTTTTAATTAAAGCAGCGTCGCTATGATAAATTGTAGATTTTGGGCTTTGTTGAATTCGCGATGTGTAGCATGAATCTAATTCTGTGTAAGAACTATCTATTATTTTTACACTACCACTATATCTAACACTTGAGTTTGGGCTTTCAACAATTTTTATAGAAGAACTGGTTTCTACCTTAGATTCAGGACTGTTTTGTATACGCAAACAACTGCTCTCTTGAATATTTGCCTTATCACTTCCCCAAAGCGTTATAAGCCCACTATTATTTACCTTAGCCTCTTTACTATTTCTAATCTTTATTGCAAAGCTTTTTTCAATATCAACTCCCGAGCTATTATCAATTAAAGCCCAGGAAGTTTTATCTGATTTGGTGTGTGAACTCTCAGCAATCTTAACTCTATTACTATCAGATACACAAGAACCATTACTGTTATTTATTCTAATGTTTGAACTGTTCTGGACAAAACAAGCATTGCTTGAAAGGGTTATATTTTGACTATTATCCACAAAGTTTCCCTCTGCATTAGAACTAAAAGTTTGCTTTCCTAATTTTTCTAATTGTGATATTAACTTTGGAGTAAGGTTTTTTCTTTGATCACCAGCTAGGACTAAAACATCTCCCAGAAATTCAACAACAAGTTCTTCTATGCTATCTGTATCGGTTTGTACATTTACAATTAATGTATTTAATCTTTTATTTTCTGGCAAAGAAATCTCTTTACCAGAAGCTAGCTTATAGTTATAACCTCCTTTCATTTGTTCTGAAAAGAGGTCAATATAAGATTTAGGGCTAGAACTTAGTCTAGATGATAATTTTATTAACATGTGTTTTAACTTGTTTTAATTATACTTGATTTTAAAGATTAGAAAAAATTTATCTATAATTAATCTTCTCTTTAGAAAGAACATTGCCCTTTCTTATGCTTTAAGCTAAGATCAAAATATCAGTGAAAGCAGGTTAACGATGTCAACTAATATCCCAAATATGTTCTATTTCTTTAACTATCCACGAAAATCAAAAATAGAGAACTACTCATTGCCTGATACCACCCCAAGTGGAGCTATAGCAAACGGAGTTATACAAGAGTTAGAAACTGCTACAAATCTAGTCTTAGAAAGACACAAAGAAAACAACTCAATTCCACCAGGCAGTCAATTGGATGTAAGAACTATAAGAGGTAATTTATGTAATATCACCAACTTCTTTATGCACAATGATCATAGCTATATAAGTGGCTTCCAAAAGGAAATACAGTTTTTAAATAATTATTCTGGTTCACAAAAGGCTGCATTACAAAACTTTGGCTCTAGAACTTTTGGATTGCTTTTTAAAGAAGTGGTGAACAATAATAATTATCTCATTGATAAAAAAATACTAGAACAATGGATTTCTACATTGGTTAAAGATTTTAATTCCTTAGAGAAAGAAGTCATCGTTCAAAATCTTAACCACTTTAATAGCCTGGCTGAAACTGCATTAGGAATTAACTAAAGTTGATTTTATATATTATAATGTTGCTATGACCATTGCAATAATTATCCCTGCTCGCTTTGAAAGCGTACGATTACCAGGAAAGCCACTAGCATTGATTTCTGGAAAACCAATGATTGAATGGGTAGTTGATTCTGCTTCTAAAGCAAAACTAGCAAATAAAATTATAGTAGCTACAGAAGATGAAAGAATATTTAATTTTGTCAAAGACAATTTAAAAGCTGACCCATGTATGACTTCAAAATCTCATAAATCAGGGACCGATAGGGTTTATGAAGTAGTCAAAAAATATCCTGATATTAAATACATAATAAACTTCCAGGGTGATGAACCACTAATGCCATCCGAATATGTAGATAAGGTTATCAAGTTACTTGTAGATGAGAAACAAGATATGGCTAGTCTTATAGCACCAATGTTTTCTATAGATGATCTAAATAATCCAAATGTTGTAAAAGCAGTTATAGATAAAGATGGCTATGCACTTTATTTTTCACGCTCACCCATTCCGTTTAATCGTTCTGAATCCCCAGCTAACCCCCAGTCTTACTATCGCCATATAGGTATCTATGGATATTCTCGTGAAGCACTTATGCATTTTAATTCATTGCCACCATCTCACCTTGAACAACTTGAACAATTAGAACAACTTAGAGCATTAGAAAATGGAATAAAGATCAAATTGGATATAGTTCCTAAAGCTTATCCTGCTGTAGATACAGTTCAGGATATAAAAGAAGTAGAAAAAATCCTAGCATCTTTAAAGATGTAATAGCTTAATGCTTATTTTATGATGAGCAAATTCACTGAATCTTAAAAAGGTTTAATCTAAATCCCTACGATTTTTTTTAATTGCTCTTGATTAAGAGAACTAAAATCGGAT
>JAHFBD010000198.1 GCA_023250175.1 Candidatus Melainabacteria bacterium | reverse complement strand
ATTTAAAGCTGCAAGCGTAGGAAGATTAAACAAGAAAATAAATATCAAGCTTAATGCTGATCTTAAAATTTTAATTTTGTCTAATTTATCCATTAAATAATAAAAATATGGCCAAACTAAGTAAAATACAAAGTTTAATTTTGCATTTAAAATTAGTTATTTAGGATTATTAATAGCAAAACCAAAATACTAGCTTTTAGTACTGCTATCCCTAATATGCCCATATAACCTGTGCTTGGTTAATCAAAGTTTAAATATGTATGTGATGAAATTTACTTAAGTATTAAATGAGTCAGAAAGATAAATTGCTTTGTAATTATAAAAGGGATAGCCCTAAAAAAGTTAAGTATTAGTTAAATCAATAAGGAATTTACTAACTCATCCCCTCACCCCGACTTATAGGTTTTTGTTCAATTGGACCTAATTCATCCAATTTCTTTGATGTCGTAACCCGGTTTCTTCCTTCTTTTTTTGAAACATACATTGAGTCATCTGCGGCCTTCATAATAATATCTTTATTTCTTTCTTCATGCGGAGTTCCACTTACACCAATACTTGCACTTAATGGTCCCCATTGAGAGTGAATTGTTCGATTTAAAGTTTCTAAAATTCTTTTTGCAATTTGTTCTGCTATATCTATATTTGTTTCTGGTAGCAGTATTGAAAACTCATCACCACCAGCTCTTGCCACTATATCCATTTGTCGTAAACACTGCTGTAATTTTCCTGCTACAAGTGTAATTGCTTCATCCCCTGCTTTATGTCCAAATTTATCGTTAATAGGTTTTAAGTGATCTAAATCTACAGAAATTACAGACATATTAGAACCTGTTCTTTTTGCCCGCTCAGTTTCATGATAAATAGCAGTTTGGAAGTAGGCATGATTATATAAACCAGTCAATCCATCTCTTTGAGCCTGATACTCAACTTTACTAAACAAGTCTGCATTAAGCACTGCGACTGAAGCTTCTGATGCTACTCTTCGTGCAAACTCAATTTCATTTTCTGTAAATTTTCTATTTCTGTCACACTGGTGAACACAAAGCGAACCAATAACCTGCCCTCGTGCTACTAATGGGACGGCTAAAAAGCTTTTTAATCTAATAGTTTCTATAATTGATTTAAGAAGTCCCTGACTATTTTTATATCGTGCCACAATGTCTGTGATCTGGAGAAGTGAGTTTGCACGCTCTACTTCAGGCAAGTCATTTAATGACTCCAGCCATTCTTGTTCAAAATCAAGAATTAAATCTGCAGCTTTATCTACATTGTGTTCTTTATTTAAATATTCTTTTTCTGTTGCAAGAACTACTAATGGATTTGTTGTTTTTAATCTTCTTATAAAACACCTACTTGAAGAGAATATTTCACCCAAATCTTCTGCTGCTCTTGCCATAACGGTCGATAGGTTTAAACTATCTCTAATAGCAGTACTTACCTGGTGTAGCAGATTCATTTGTCTTTCTGTTTGCTGAACATGCTCATGTAGTTCTGCTTGTGACAGTGCCATTTCTACCTGATCTGTAATAGCCTCTAGGAGCTGGACTTCAGAGCTTGTCCAATTTCTGTAATTTTCGAATTGAGCTAAAACCAATACCCCAATTGTTCTATCACCTTTGTTTAATGAACATGCTAAATAAGATTTACAACCAAGCTCCAAGATTAGCTCTTTTACTACACTCTGGGATTTTATATCCAGGTTTGAAATAGCAATGCTTTGTGTAATAGGATCTGGTATTAATGATGTTTTTTTATTTTCCCACAAATTATAATCCAAGGGTAATTGTGCTAGTTTGGTTTTATATTCTTCTTGTGTAGCCCATATTGACTTTGCTACGAAACCAGACTCATCCTCTTTTAGCATAAAAGCTCCACAGGCATTTACACCAAAGACCTGACCAATTTCTCTTGCTGTTTTTTCAAGGACTCCACTTACTTCTAGAGTATCTCTTATCATTGTAGTTATTGAATTAAGCAAAAACTCTCTTTGAGCAGTAGAAAGACTTTCTTCATATAAGCTGGATTGGTTTAGTATGACGGCAAGCTGACCAGCTATATCTTGTGTAATTCTAAGATCTTCAGTATTAATAATATTTGATGATGAAGTGTTTACACATACGATTCCACCAAGAAGTTCATTTCGTATGATCACAGGGATAATACAAAATGTTGAGGGTTGTTTTTTGTTTAGAAAAATATTTGCTACTCTTCTTACGTTTTTGTTTTTATAAGTAACATATTGATTCTTATATAAAAGCTTGATTATCGGGTTTTTATTAGTAGCTTTATGAGTGAATCTAAGTAAAGAATTTTGTTTATTATTAACAATTTCCTGAGCAAACTCTAATCTTTTTTCCGGGTTTATCCATTTTATGAAATAAATACTATCCAGTTTTAAAAATTTGTGAATTTCTTTAAGTACTATTTCAATTGCTTTTTCAGGCTTTAAAAGCCCTTTTAAAGAATTAGATAGTCTGGACAAAAGCAAAAGCTTATCTTCTTTAGCTTTAACCTGGCTTGCTAAGTCTGCCTCTTCAATAATTTTTATGATGTAGTTTAGTATAAACAAAAGCAATTTCTTTGTTTCACCGCTAGATAGTTCTTTTGGATTTTTAATCAAAATAATTCCATAGATTTGCTTTGCAAGTGGTGAAACTATCGGGTAGATATAGGTGTTTAAGTCTGCTTCAGATATATTGTTTATGTTAAGTTCAGAAATTGAAATTAGACTATTATAAAATCTGGAATCTCTTAGATTTACCTGATCTGAAAGGCTTTCAAGAATGCTTCCAAGAAGTGCATATTGCTTTGTGCTGGATTGTGCATTTATTAGATTCATTTCCTGACCAGCAAAATTAGCATAAATTGCTATACTTTCAATTTCAAATAAAGACTGTACAAAATTTATTAAGGTGCTAATTTGTTCTTTAGGATCAAATGAACTTCCTTGTAATTCAAAAATTTTATTTAATAAAGTTTCTTTTAATTCTTTATTAATTTTTTCTATCGATTGGTGTTTTTCTTGAGACATAATTTAGGTATATTTCTTATTCCCAAATAGGGACATCACTAATCATTACCTACAGCCAGTTTTTTCGCTATGCTCCCAAAACTGGCTTTCAATAGTGCTTCTAATCTACCATTTGTAACACCTTACAGATTTTACTGAATAAATCAGATAAAATCTTACCTTATAAATCATTTACTTAGAAATATTATGCTAGCTAAATAACTTGGAATTCTTAACTCTATGACGTAAGATTTAAGTTAATAATTGCTTTATCTTTCTATATCTTTATAATATGATACCTATATGATTGTTTTGAAGAATTTGCATAACTATTCTGTGTCATTCCCTGGTCAAGCCAGGGAATCCAGATAGATAAGCTTACAAACCTGGATTCTCTAATCAAGTTAAAGAATTGTAAATATGAAAGAAAAACTACTAGAAATTATTAATAAAAATCGACAAAAAGTTGATTACCTTGAAATAAGGCTAGAAAGTAATGAAACTACTCAAATTCACTTTTTGGGAAAATCATTGGATAGTATAAGTGAGTCTAATTCTAAGGGAGGCTATGTTAGAAGTTGTTATAAGGGGGCCTGGGGATTTTGCTCATTTAATGAACTTATAAAACTAGATAATTATGTACAAGAAGCAATAGACCAATCAATTTTTATTGGTGGAGAAATAAATGAAAAAACTCGACTGGTTTTACAAGATCCAATTCAAAAGATTTGTTCTATCGGATTAGAGGGAAAAGATCCAAGGAAAATTTCACTTAAAAATAAAGTTGAGCTTTTAAAATATTATAATTCTTTAATTAATTCCTATTCAGATAAAATTACCAGCTCTTCTGGTCGTTATAATGAAAAAACTCAAAATATAACCTTTGCTAATTCTGAAGGTACATATATTGAGCATGGTTATATAGATATGGAAGCTAGGTTTTCTGCTACCAGTACAAAAGATGGAAATATTCAGGTGGCACAAGAATCATTGGGTTCACGTAAAGGATTTGAAGAAATAGAAAATCTGGATGAGAAGATTAAAAATGTTGCAAAAAGAGCAATAGATCAACTTGATTTAAAACCACCCACTGCCGGTACTTATACAGTGGTAATCGATCCCATATTAACAGGACTATTTGTTCATGAGGCATTTGGACATTTATCAGAAGGGGATTTTATCTTTGATAATCCTGCAATGCAAGAGTTTATGGTATTTGGAAAACAATTTGGTGGGAAATTTTTGAATATATTAGACGGAGCTAAAATACCTAATCATCGAGGTTCTTTTTTATATG
>JAHFBD010000197.1 GCA_023250175.1 Candidatus Melainabacteria bacterium | reverse complement strand
ACTCTTTTTTTCATTTGATCAACAACCTGTTGATTATGCGTTGCAACTAAAACTGTAGTACCTCGCTGATGTATTCTTTCTAATAACTGAAAGATTTCCATTGACGTATTTGGATCTAAGTTACCAGTGGGCTCATCAGCAAGCAGCAATGAAGGACCTTGAACTATTGCTCGTGCAATACCTACCCTTTGTTGTTCTCCACCAGATAGATTCTTGGGAAAATCATTTGCTTTATTTGTTAAACTTACAACTTTTAAAGCTCCATAAACTCTTTTATTTATTTCATCATGATCCATACCAATAGCAAATAGAGGATATGCAATGTTTTCAAACGATGTTTTATTAGGTAATAATTTAAAGTCTTGGAATACAATGCCCATTCTTCTTCTTAAGATTGGTGTTTGATTATTAGAAAGTCTAGATACATCTACATTTGAAACAAACACTTGTCCTGAAGTAGGTCTTTCTTCCCTGTATAACATTCGCATAATAGTAGATTTACCAGCTCCACTTGGTCCAACAACAAATACCATTTCTTTAGGTTGAATTTCAAATGTGACATCATCAAGAGCTCTAAGCTCACCATATGCCTTCGTTACATTTATAAATCTAATCATGTCTAAATCCTACAATTAAACCCAATATTTAAAAGATTTAAGCTGTTATTATACAAAATAGTCATTTAAACCGTATATATTTCTCATTCTTTACCTATAATTTTCCCATATAAGCAGTATCTACACCCACCAATTACAATAATGGTAACACGCAAACAAAAAACACAAAGCACTCTAGAATCAGCTATACAAATATGCTTGAATTGAAATAAAATGAAATCAACCAATTATACAATTCATTTTTACTTAAGGATACTTTTTTGTATCTCAATAGTTTTAATTTGGTCGCTTTGGTTACTTACAAGACCTGAGGACAAAAAACACAAAACGAAACTTCAAACTCAAAATAGAATTACAAAAAAAATTGCACAGAGAAAAAAGAAAAAAAAGAATACAACAATTTCTTACAACGCTATAACCCCTTCAGAAAAAGAAATAACTGTAAAAGCCCCAATGCTCGAACCCACTAATAAAAAACAAAAACCAACAGAAAAACCAGTCGAGAAAAAAAGCAACATAGAAATTGTTCACAAAAAACAAGACACAACAGAAAAACCAGTTGAGAAAAAAAGCAACATAGAAATTGTTCACAAAAAACAAGACACAACAGAAAAACCAGTTGAGAAAAAAAGCAACATAGAAATTGTTCACAAAAAACAAGACACAACAGAAAAACCAGCTAACAAAAAAAATGAGGCAACAATAGTAAAACAAGAGCAAAGCAATACTCCAAAACCTGTAGTAACAACAATCCTCACACAGCCCACTCCTACTAACACTTCTAATTCAACCCAAAATCCAAGTCCTTCCCCAAACAAAACACCCTCACATACCAATATAGACATTAATCTTCCGACAATAGCAACAGCAACCAGAAAAGCACTATCAAATACTGCTCCTAATAATTCAGCTGTAACCCTAAAGAACAAGCCCCCAGGAGAACAACAAAATCAAAAAGCTTTTGATCTAATAAATGATTTAAACTCGAATACAAGTTGGTTACCTAAATATCCTGAAGAAAAAGATTAAATCTTAACTACTACAAGTCAGCAACTTCTAACACTCTCAGTTAGTACTTTTTTTTTATCAAGAAAATCATTATAGTTTTGCCTGCATTCTTTACAAGCTAAAAGATGACTCGTTATTGTTTTATACTTTATAGAAGATACCTTGTTATCCATATACTCTTCTAGCCCAAACCAATATCTTTCTTCATCTGATAAAGGCTCATTTTTATCATTGTTCTTTTTGTCTGATAATACTTCCTTATGAAATAAGGAGTCTATTTTCTTTTCAACCTGATCCCAGAAGGCTTCTGACTCTATCTCTTTATTTGGTTTATAGTACTTTCTTAATAGCTCACTTAACTCGTCATAGGGTTTGTCTTTATTGTCACCATCATGGGGCATTTGAATTATTTACAGCTTTGCGTTCTTCTTTTTCTAAATAAGGACTTAGTATTTCTTGGAGTCTACCTCTAGCTCTAGCAATCCTACTTTTTACTGTACCTAATTCACAACCTATTGCTTCAGCTATTTCTTCGTAACTCAATCCTTTTATTTCTCGCAGGACGATTGCTGTTCTGAACTGTTCCGGTAATTGCGCCATTGACTTCTTGATAAGATGATCCAATTCCTTTGCTAAGGAACTTTCATCCGGCTTCATTGATGGATCCGGTATTTCTCTCACCAAATCAGATTCACCATTTTCACTTTCTATTGGTGCATCAATTGAAATAGTAGGCAATCGTCGTGGTCGTCTACGAAGCTCATCATAAAACAGATTTACAACAATTTGGTTTAACCAAGATCTAAATGTCCTTGGATTTCTTAAAGAAGCAATTCCTCTATAAACTCTTATGAATACCTCTTGTGCTAAGTCTGAAGTATCTGGCCAATCTGGCGCTAACTGATATAACAATGAAGCTACTGATCTTTGATGTTTCTTCACAAGAAACTCCATAGCTTCTCGACTTCCAGACTGACATGCAATAACAAGTTCTTCATCATCATTAAATCTATTTACTATCTTAGTCATTTATCTCCTTCACTTCTTTTTTAATAATTTATTTTAACCTGCTATTAAAAAATTGTTATCAGAATATTAACATCGAATAAGTGAACTTATTATCTTGTCAATTGACTACTTTTACAAAGCTTTAGGTTAGGCCAGGCCCTTCCAACGGCCAAGAACAATATAATAGTTTAGGACTAAGTAAGCAGTCAGACGATTGAATTTTTAAAATTCCGTTAAGTTTAGCGGAGTTATGCAAAGATTCTTAACAAAATCAGAAGATCCTGAAACAACCAGTTAATTATTAACAATAACAAGTAATTTCGTGAAAATTTTTCGTAATTAATCATTAACAATAAAGAAAAAAGACTGGAGCCTATGTTAGGAGAGTTTGATTTTGTGGAATTAGGTAGTTGAAAAGTACGTTTTCTAATTTGGGAAGGAAATGATTTTATGGAATTAAGTGTGGAAGATAAATCGGATAGACTTTTTGTAAAAATTGGTGGGCAATTGCTTTACAGCGAAACTGACACATTTAAGGAAGAAATCTTGCCTAAAATAGGTCAACATAGCGTTGTCACTGTAGACTGTGAAGGATTACAGTTCATTGATAGTGCAGGAACTGGTGCAATAGTTAGGCTATGGAAAGAGTGCAGGATGGTAGGAGCAGATCTTGAATTGGTAAGAGTCATACCCGAAGTACAAAAACTATTATACTTAACCAGATTACATCAGCTAGCAAAAGTAACTGGAATAGATGATTAACAAAAATTAATTAAGAAGCCATTAAAATTTCGAAAGGAATTAGATACGACTAAATCAACAACTGTTTCTTTAGATAAAATAAATGACTGCTAATGAAGGCAACATAGCACCTGTTGAACTTAATGATATAAGTGATATTAATTCTTGCGTGGTTGAAATCAAAAAATTAAAAAAGCAGCTGGCTGACGAGAGAAAAGCATCTGAAAAAAGAGAAAAGGTGATGGAGCAAAGCTTAAAAGAAAGTAGACAAATGTCTACACACCTTCAGCAAATCTCACAAGCATTAGCAAAAGAAAGAAAAGCGGTTTTAGAAAAGAATGAAAAAGAACGTTTGTTATGGAAATTAATTGAACGAATAAATTCTACATTTGATCTAGAACAAATTCTACAATCCACAGTCGATGAATTAGGACACTATTTTAAAGTTAACAGATGTGGAATCATAATCCCTAATTACAAAAGCAACAAAGATTTAGTTAGAGAATTTGCAACTGGAGAATGGAAAAGACCTCAAGAAACCTATTCAATGGTCACAATGTCAGTACTTTATAAAACCGTCACAAAAACCTTAAAGCCTTTAATTATAAATGACACAATTACGCATGAATTAACAGCAGGACATATTAATGAAGATCTTAGATCGATTTTAATGGTCCCACTTGTCAAGCAGAATGATGAACTAATCGGTGTTGTATATCTTCATCAGTGTAGATTACAAAGAAATTGGTCGGAGCATGAATTATCAATGTTAAAAGATGCGGCTGATCCAATATCTACAGCAGTCGAAAAATCAAAGCTGTTTAATAAAGCAAAATCCTGGGCATCCAGAGAAAAAATGTTGAACAAGCTTACCTCAAGAATAAGAGGAACTTTAAATATAAACATGATTTTAGAAAGAACCGTAGCCGAACTTG
>JAHFBD010000196.1 GCA_023250175.1 Candidatus Melainabacteria bacterium | reverse complement strand
AATCCACAGCTAAAGCAACACAAAGACTCTTTTAATGCACATAAACAAAGATTTCATGACTTACAAAAACACAAAGCTAAAAATACAGAAGTAAAACTCCCAGGAATGATAAGTGAATTACATAAAAAAGGATTACTACCTGCTATATATTTTGTTTTTTCAAGAAAAGGTTGTGAGTTATCACTGAAAGATTGTCAGCCACTTGGGTTTAGTTTGTTAACACCAGAAGAAAGAAAAACTTTATCTACGCTAATACAAGAGAAAACCTATGGGAATGAGTTTTTATTTAAACATAAACATCTTGGTTTTTTATATCAAGGCTTAGCAGTACATCATGCAGGATTATTACCGCAATGGAAAACAATTGTAGAAGAGCTTTTTAGCAAAGGATTAATTAAGGTTGTTTTTGCTACTGAAACATTAGCAGCTGGAATAAACATGCCCGCTAAAACTACAATTATAAGCAATCTAGGAAAACGGGGGGATACAGGACATAAAAACCTTTCAAGCAATCAATTTTTACAAATGTCTGGTCGAGCAGGAAGACGTGGAATGGATAAAGTAGGTAATGTAGTTATTAAAGAAACAATAGATCATACAGCTGCATTTGCAGCAAAATTAGCAACCAGCTTACCAGAACCACTTATAAGTCAGTTTTCACCTAATTATTCAATGGTTTTAAATTTATTACAAAATCACTCAATTGAACAAATTAAAGATCTGTTAAATAAAAGCTTTGGGCAATATCTTATAAATAAAGACCTGAAGCAATATACTAATGAAAAAGATACGCTAGAGAGTGAATTACCAAGACTAAAAATATATCCATGTCCTAATCCACAAGAACCAGGAGACATAACAATATTCAGAAAACAAGATGAAAAGATTCATGAGACTAAAAGATTAATTGCAATGCTGGAAAAACAAAAAAATCCTGATTGTAAGCATTATCGCAATGAATTAAGACTCAGTCTTGCAACACATGAAAAATATCCTTGTTTTCCATGCCCGAATAAAAGTCTTTGCTCTAAGATGGAGAAAAAAGCCCGGCAATCTGAAAATAAAGTAAAAATTATAAATAAGTACACATCTCTTCAAGAACATTTTTACTGGAATCAGTTTATAAAACTCTGTAAAATTTTAACCAGCCGTGGTTACTTAAAAGATAATGTCCCTACTGAGAAAGGGATTATGGCATGTAGTTTAAGAGGTGAAAATATTTTATTTATAGCTGAGGTATTGGCACTTTGTGATTTTGACAAATTACAACCCTATGAGTTTGCTGGGTGTGTGTCAAGCTTAGCTATTGATGATGTTCGGCCTAGAACTTATACCAAGGCAAGAGCATCTGATAAAACAGAACATACATTTAATGCTATTCAAAAAGTCACGCGTGACTTAATAAAAGAACAAAGAGATCATGAAGTAGATATAAAAGTTGGTTTTAGTCCTATTCTTTCAGGTTTAATTCAATATTGGTGTAAAGAAAATACAAAATGGGAAGACTTGCTCTTAATGACAAACCTAGATGATGGAGATATTGTTAGAGCTTCAAGAAGAACAATGGATTTACTCCGACATATTAAAAATGCTCCCTATCTGCCACAAAAACTAGTAGATTTATCAAAAGCTGCATTAAATCTAATGGATAAAGAGCCTGTAAAAGAAGTGGTTTAAAATCTTAATATTATTTTTATCTTGAAAGTTTCTACAACTTAGTTTTCTTAACCTTGTTGAGCTAGGATTATTTTCAAACTCTGAGATAAAAATGGAGATAAAATATGCAGATTAAATTGGATACGACTTCAAACAATCTATCTAGTACAAGGATTCAAACAAAGTCTAATTTTAGAGAATTAAAGCCTGAAGACTGGTGGTCAGGGTTTGTATCTGTTAAAAATGTAAACAAAGAAGACCTTATAAAAAAGCTAGGGCAAATTACAAATGAGTTAAAGTTTAATTTTTCAGGATGGATTGTTACTAAAGAAGATAATTCATTTGATTATTTTTTCACTCGCTACCCAAGAAAAAAACGAGGACCTGTTTCACCAATTACAGAATGTAAAAGTGCACTTAAAAAGCTAGCGACAGAAACAAGTGGTACATCACATGAAGAAATCATTTCAGATCTACCTCAATTTAGAGTTTTACTCGGGCTTAGAGAATTCTATGAAGAATCGAATAAATTACACACTATAGAAGAAGTGCAAAATGAGCTTGGCAATAACTTTAATCTGACCAAAGCAGAGATTTGCTCTGTTGGTCCATGGGGGAAATATACTGAGCCTGCCGTGGTTATACAAGGAGACTTAGCACAAATTGAAAAAGTATATTTGCTTGCAGAAAAGTTTAACCAGGCACGTTTTGCAGTAGAGGATTTATACAATGGGAAATCACATATGGTAGAACCTGCCTGTTGTAAGGATCCAGATAAGGAATAAGAATTGCTATCTCTTCTTTATTTTAGTTGTAATTTTAGGATTAGGTGTTTCAAGCCATTCTAATATATAAGGGATTTTAGCTCTTAGTTCGCGTGCAGATTTAGCAGCTTCTTCTTGCAGAGGACTAGCTTTAACTGAAGAAGGTTTAAATCCCATACTTTCTGTATTTTCTTGTGCTATTGACTCCAGTCCATCAATTAAACCTACCATTTCCATAAAGCCTTCAGCTACCTGCATGTTTTGTGGGCTGGGATAAATACCAAGTACGCTACTTAATCCTTGTGCAATTTGTCCTATTGTTTCATCACTAGGACTAATATTTTTAGTAGGCTTAAATCCAAGAGAATTATCCCTACTTCGCTCCTTTGCAATACCTTCTAAATCTTTAATAGTGTCTCTTACTTCGAGCAATCCTATAGCACCTTTCACACTGTTTCTTCTTGACAGTTCATGCTTTTCACGTAAGGCTTCAAAAGGAGATAAGTCTTGTTCCTTAGCTTTTTTTTGTTTCGGTTCTATGGCAGGTGTAGCTAAATCTCTTGGAGGCGGTTCCTGAACAGGGGTCGTTTGTTTTTTCTTTAAGAAATTAACGATATCCAAGCCAGGATTTAAAGGGACTACTCTCTCTGCCACTAATGACATAAGACCTCCTTCTTTAGGTTAAATTGTAACTTTGACTTTATTGTAGCAGACGAAGATTAAAATGGAAGGTTCAAAAAGAAAAAATCAATTTCTTAATGTAGATGATAACTGTTTAATTACTAGATTGTATGTGGCTTGTAAAAGGTAATGGTAGAGCACCTTTCAAAGGGAGTCTTAATGATGTAGTTTATTTTTAATATAAGCAATAACTGGCTCAATATAAAATCTTGGGATTTCACAAATAGTTGAATTTGCCTGCCACCCTTCCTCTTGATATAGTCTTTGGGCTTCCTGTACAGAAACATCTTCTATTTTTCTTTCACCTATATCAATTAGCTTATATAACACATCATCAGTAGAACGAAGAAATGCTCTTTGTATTGTTGGAAGCTGAACTAATACTTGCCCTGAGGTTTCACTCAACGTTGCACTACTAGAATGAATATCATGTGGTAGGCTCTCTTTTTGGGAAAGCTCTTTTACTCCTTTTTTATTAACAAGTACCTTAAAGCCACCTATTATATTTTCAATCAGTAAAGATTTTACTTGGAGAAAGTTAACTCTTAACATAATGCTATTTATGTTAAAGCCTCTGTGAGTAAAAGTCAAAGTGTATGGTTTCTACCTACCGCTCGTTTCGCACTAATGCTCAACTCGCTCTTCCTTTCACGGCGCTTTTTGGTGAATAAATCACACAAAAAGCTTATTTATGTTCTTAATACATTAGAGCTAGGCAGTAACGATGTATGGTTAACTAACCCTTACTTATTTTGCTATAATCTTACTTTCTTAGGATTAAATAAAACATTGAAATAAAGGATAACCATGCAAACATTAGAAGAAAAAACACAAACCAAGTTAAAAGTTCAATTTGTTAAAATTCACCCAAATGCTAAACTGCCTGTATATGCTACAGAAGAAGCCGCCGGAATGGATTTAGTAAATGTACTTGAAGAGCCACTTACACTTAAATCTCTTGAACGTGGAAAAGTCCCTACGGGACTAATCATGGTACTACCACCTGGCTATGAAGGGCAAGTAAGACCTCGTTCAGGACTTGCAGCAAAACATGGAATCACACTTACAAACAGTGTAGGCACAATTGATAGTGATTACAGAGGTGAAATTTGTTGTCTTATAATTAACTTAGGAAATGAATCTTATACTATTCAGCCTGGTGAAAGAATTGCACAATTAGTCATTGCACCTGTTGTTCAAGCCAATGTCGAGTTTATCCCAGAAATACCAAAAGAAACAAAAAGAGGTTCTG